>JAYTUR010000432.1:0-1804 GCA_043744475.1 Saprospiraceae bacterium
GGTTTCGATGATACCAATACCTCTACCCGTATTGATGCCCGGAATGCCTTGCCCGAAGTTGAGGTGTGGCGTTTGGCGTGTTTCTTTATCCAAAAACCACGTTTTTAGCAAACGGGCGGCGTGTTGGGCATAGCGTTCATTTTTTGAAAAATAATATGCCAAAGCGGTTGTTTCACAATCATTCATCAATTCACCCATCTCTTCGTGGTCACTGATATTATTCAATTCTGGATTGCGTTCGCCGTCTCTGCGGATGTAGGGCAATCCTTTGGGCTTTGAAGAATCTGCCCACCAATACGGGGCTTGGCTCATATAATCGTGTTTATCACCACTCGGTGGTAATATTTTTTTATCCATAACAGAATAAAACTTGCCTTTTTTGAGAATTTTATCCGCATCCGTCCATAAACTTTTAAAGGCAGCCATTTTCATCGCATCTTTTTTCCCAGCAATTGCTTTTTGATTTTTGGCTAAAACGTTGCCATTCAATACAATTGTTTGAGGTACATTTTGTGCAAAAACAAAAGTGGTCAGGCATAATAAAATGCTGATAGTGAAGGCGATATGAGATTTTGTTAGGTGCATTTTTGTTGTTTTTATTAAAATAAAGGCATTTATATTGAGGGGTCATTTTTTATTTTTCCATTGTGCCAATGGCGGAACGGTAGCTTCTGTTTTTACAGTTTTGCCTTGTGGAATCAATAAAACCGTCAATGTATTTTTAGATTTTTTAGGCAACGTCACTTCAAAACCAACCAAGGTTGTGCCTGGATTGGGTGCATCGTAATCATGCGTCGGCGTTGTTGTCCATGTTTTTACTTTTATTTTGGAGGGTAGAACCACTTTTAAGAGCAGTTTTTTACCATTTTGACTCAATTCCGCTGTGCCGTTTTCCATGATTTTTACAGTGGCGGGTGTGAGCATAGTCCAACGGACAATCGTTTCTTTGTCCAATGTTTCGATTTCATCTTTTACCGTCACATAGCTTTGGTTGACAATCGCTACGCCGCGTTTGGCTGAAGCGATTTGCCCTTTATAAACCGTTGTCATATCGGTTGTTGCGCTTAAAAACTGCGGATTGTCGCTGGTACTTGTGATAGATGCATAGCCATCAACCCGTTGCAAAAGGCTGTCGAATGTGAGGGTGCTGTGAGTCAAATTATTGTATCGAAACACATCCCACCGTTGGGCATTTTGCGTTCTGCCAAACAATTGAACGCCTTTGGATTCAAGCGATTCGTACTCTTGCATACCAAAATCCATTGACCATCTTTCACCATTGGCATCCATAACAAACGAGCCAATGTCCATGTGGGCATGATTGACTGAGGGGGAGCCTGCTTTGAAACCGACATAAATGGCATCGGGACTTGTCCATGAAGTCCGCATCATAGCAACGGGACTGACACCTTGACCAAACCAAACCAACTGTTTGGGCGCACTCACATTCGTTGTGGCAACACTTTGACCCCAAATCAATGTGGCGGGTAAGAGGCGGTCTTTATCCATTTTTTTCTCGACTCCTGCTAAATACTTTTGTTCTGTAAACAAAAGGCTGTTATTTTTAGACTTTTTGGCAAACCAAAACATCGCGGGATTTAAACCACCGTTGCCACTACCCGCATCCGAATAGTTGAAGGTTTTACCCGTCGAACCGACCATATTTTGTAAGTAAGTAGCCGTTTTTAAGAACCCCTCAGTATTAGACAGCCCAAAATCGCTGCCAAATACTTTTTCGATAGCACTTAAAAACATAACGTTGAAACTTGTTCCATAACCCCAATAGCCATAACCTTCGCCATAC
>JAYTUR010000433.1:0-1803 GCA_043744475.1 Saprospiraceae bacterium
AAAAGTTCGAACTTTTGGAAAGTTTTTCAAGGAAATCACTCGACTAAATATTCTAAATAAAAAACAATGAAAAAACTAAGCTACTTATTCTCATTTCTACTCATTGTCTCCATATCTATCGCTCAAAACCCAATGGGTGGTGCAGGTGGCGGAATGCCAAAAGGCATGACCATTACAGGGCGTATTTATGGTAAAATTGTTGACGAAAAGACCAAACAACCGCTTGAATTTGTGTCCATCGTTGCTTTGCGTCCTTTGGGTCGCCGCGATTCGATTGTGGGCGGTATGTTGACCTTAAGCAATGGTGAATTTAGTATTGACAAGTTACCGATAGGCGGTGTTAAAATCAAAATATCTTTGATTGGTTATAAAGATATCATCAAACAAGTCAATTTGTTTCCACCTGATTTAGAAGTAGATATGGGCGATATTAAATTGAGTGTGGATGCCAAATTATTGGGTGAAGTAGAAGTCACAGGTCAAAAATCAACGATGCAGTTGGGACTTGACAAAAAGATTTTTAATGTAGACAAAAACATCACAACCACAGGCGGCACTGCGGAAGATGTATTAAAATCCGTCCCCTCAGTAACCGTTGATGCCGATGGTTCTGCCAAGTTGCGGAATAATTCAACATTAATTTATGTGGATGGACGCCCTACTTTGATGAGTATCAATCAAATACCTGCCGACCAAATTGACAATATTGAGGTCATTTCTAATCCTTCTGCTAAATATGAAGCGGCTTCTTCAGGTGGGATTATCAATATTGTCTTGAAAAAGAACAAGAAACCGGGTTATAACGGCTTTTTGAGTGCTGGTGTGGGTACAGGCAACCGTTACAATGGTATGGCGAACTTGAATATTAAAGAAGGTCGTTCAAACGTGACGGCTTTTTATAATTTTAATAAAACAAACAATCCGACAAACGGTTATGCGAACCGGACATTTTTATCTTCGACTGCACCTTATAAAGACTTCAATCAAAATACTGAAACAAAATTTGATAATCTCTTTCAAATTGGACGTTTGCAATGGGATTACAATGTGACCAACCGCAATATGTTGAGTTTGTCAGGCACGTATGTCAATGGCGTTTTTAATATTGGTTCAGACCAAACCTACGAATATTTGGACAAAACGGGAGCGCAACTACTGAGGGGTACGTTTGCACAACGTCCCATGAATGAATTTAAAAACTATCAGATTCAAGCGACTTGGAAAAAATCTTATGCGAAAAAAGGGAAGGAATTGGTAACGGATTTGAGCTATGGTTTGGGCGGTTCAAATAACGATGCGAATTGGATAAGAACGTTATTGAAACCCAGTGGTGAAAAAGCGGCATCTGATCAACTTGTCAATATTGGTGGTGGTAACGATGGCAGACAGGTAACTTTTCAGATGGATTTTACGAATCCTATCAATGATTCAACAAAACTCGAAATGGGTGTGCGGAGTTATTGGAACAACCGAACGCAGAACTATATGTATAGTCTTTACGATTATACAACCTCAAAATATATACAACAAAATGCCTTTTCTCAAAATACGGATGTCAGCGACATGATTAATGCGGCATATATTACGTATGGTTCTAAATGGTCAGGCATTGGTTATCAAATCGGTATGCGTTACGAACAATCAAATCTGAAAGGAACGAGTAAATTGGAGAATGTGCCGTCGTTTGGTTACGATTATCCGAAGTCAGCAAGTGATTTACTTAATGCTTTGTTCCCATCCCTATATTTGAGTAAAAAACTGGGCAAAACAGAAGAAATTCAAGCCAATTTTAGCCGTAAAATC
>JAYTUR010000434.1:0-1800 GCA_043744475.1 Saprospiraceae bacterium
TAACGCAATGATAGCTAAATTGAAAGCACATGAAAAATATAAGAATTGGAATTTGACGGAAGGGGTATATTTTGGGTCTCAATATTTGGAAGGGGCTAAAAGTTTTTCAGATGTTTTACCATTAAAAAAGTATGATGAATGGCAAATGGGCAATATTTTTGCCTTTGATGTTTTAATAATTAACTGAAGTTACGCAGGCATAGCCTGTTTCGAAATACTGTTCAGTTCCGCATAAGCGGCTTTGAGTGCTTTGAGATAAATTTTCGCTTTGAGCTCGAAATGACCGAGTTTGTTGGCGAATTTTATTTTTTCAAGTTTCACGTAAGCAAGCAAAGAACAAAACAAATGATTGCCTTGTGTTTTGACGGTTCTCGCCGGCGATTTTGCGATGCCCGCGTTTTGTTTCAAACTTTTGTGATATTCCTCCACACTCCACCGTTTTTGGTAAATGTCGGGAGAAGAGCCGTCGGACAAACCGAAATCGTTTGTCGCCAAAAATCTTGTGCCGGTAAGGTTGCCGTCTTCGTCTTTGAAGACTTGTTTGGTCAGAAGAACGGGAAAATCCATGTCCTTCAGCCAAACGCTTACCGACCCGCCTTGAGCGATGTCCAATGATTTTATGTTTTGCCAATCGGCTTTTTTGTTCGGTTTGCCCGTTGAGGCATCACCGGGTACCGCAAGGCGGTTTTCCTTCATATCGAAGACGAAAAACTTGTTCTTTGAGGCTGTGTGCGCCATGTTGTCCGCCGAAGCGAACCACGTATCCGCCAATACGTATTTAAAGGGCAGACCGTTGGTTATCGCCGTATCAACCGATTCGCGCAGCATTTCGTTCTTGGTAAGCGGACTCTTGCGGTGCGTTTTTTTATCCCAAACCGTACAATGAGCCTCCGGTTTGAGTATCGTTTGATAGCTGACCGGAACACGCAAAAACGCGTCGCCGGGCTTTTGTTGCGTCACGTAAAACGCCGTCAACAGGTTTATGCCCTTCACGCTGCGCCCTTTGGTATGGTCGAAATGCCAACCGATTAAGTCGCTTTCTTCCGTGTGCGCTTTTTCGATAATCGTATCGTCGAATATCAGACACCCGTCCGCGCTTTGATGTGCGCGCACCAAAGGCTTGACTGTCTGCCAAAGAACTTTCGACGAAAAATCCGAACCCGATAAAAGTCGCGTGACGCTGTCGTGACTCACCGTGTTGTCCAAAAGTGCCGAAAGGCGCGTCGCACTCGTTTGTCCCGTACTACACAATAAGTAATCCGTGTAAATATCCAATAACTTTTCCATCCACGAAATTACATATTTAACAGCTTTAATGTCTATTTTTGCGTAACTTCAGTTAGTAATTAATAATTAAGAATTAACTGAAGTTACGGAGATTTAATAATGCCGTTAGGCATGATATATTTGTAGCGGTGGATTTTAATCCGCCGTTAAGAAAAATAATTTTAAAGTCCCTTAGGGATGATATAATATTTATGATAATCAATTTATTTCCGGATAGTACTGACAAGATAATATACCGGCCCTGACGGGATTCTAAAATATTTTTTAAATGTCGGCGGATTGAAATCCGCCGCTAAAAATATTGAATGCGGGGCGACATATTTTTGTCCGCGTAACTTCAGTTATTAATTAAAAAATACTCGAAGAAAATATTTTTCGAGCATTTTTTAATTTCTACATTGAAAATTTTATTTAAAATCCAAACTTACTACTGAAGTTACGCAAAAATAGACATTAAAGCTGTTAAATATGTAATTTCGTGGATGGAAAAGTTATTGGATATTTACACGGATT
>JAYTUR010000435.1:0-6896 GCA_043744475.1 Saprospiraceae bacterium
TGAAAAATTAAAAAATCATATAACATATTTAGCCTCAGATAAATTACAAGGGCGAGGCACGGGTTCAAAAGGTGAACAAAAAGCAGCAAAATATATCGCAAAACAATTCAAAAAAATGGGTTTAAAACCCGCTGGTACTGAGGGGTCGTTTTTTCATGAATACTCTTTCAAAAAATTAACTAATCCTCACGGCGCTGAAGAGCCAAATCAAACACCGATAAAAAGCCAAAACGTAGTGGGTTTTCTTGACAACGGGGCTGATGTCACAATTATAGTTGGTGCGCACTATGACCACCTCGGTCTTGGACATGACAAAAACTCCCTTGATGCCAATCCTGACGGTAAAATCCACAACGGTGCCGATGATAATGCAAGTGGCACAGCAGGTGTGATTGAATTAGCCCGTTTTTTTTCAAATAACAATAAAAAAGAACCTTTTAACTTCCTTTTTGTTTGTTTTTCAGGAGAGGAACTCGGTTTAATCGGCTCTAAAAAATTTGCAGAGACCCCTTCAGTATCCGTTGACAAAATTAACTATATGGTCAATATGGATATGATTGGACGCTATCGAGCCGATAAAGGTCTGATCATTCATGGTTATGGTACTTCGCCGCTTTGGGGTAAAATGCTGGAAATTATTCCAACAGACATAAAAATCATTCCCGATTCATCTGGTGTTGGACCATCTGATTTTACGTCTTTTTACTTGAAAAGCCTACCTGTTTTAGGCTTTTTTACAGGTCAACACGGTGATTACCACAAACCGAGTGACGATGCAAACTTAATAAATTACGAAGGTGAAAAACATGTTTTGGCATATATCGCTCGCATTATTGAAGCAACATGTACTTTTCCAAAAATGGAATTTTCGGAAACAAAACAGCCACAAAATGCCAATCGTTCTTTCAAGGTAACAATGGGTGTCATGCCTGATTACGCTTTTGACAAAAAAGGGATGAGGATTGATGGTGTAACAGACGGAAGACCCGCCTCAAAAGCAGGAATTTTAGCTGGTGACATTGTTCTGAAAATAGGTAATTTTGATGTTACAGATGTTTACGCTTATATGGACGCGCTTTCAAAATTCAATAAAGGTGACACAACTAAAATTGTTGTCCATCGTGGTGATAAAGATTTAGTGCTTGATATTACTTTTTAAATAAAAAAATCAAAGCAATGACAGAGTTTTCGATAACGACACCCGCCGTGCTTTTTCCAGCTATCTCATTATTGATTTTAGCTTATATGAATAAATTTTTAGCGATTACGACTTTAATCAGAAAGCTAAAAGATAAGTATGTGGAAAAGGCAGATGAAAACATATTGGCGCAATTGATGAACCTCCGTCGGCGAATGATTATCATTCGCAACATGCAATGGTTGGCTGTTTTTTCTATGTTTCTATGTGTACTAAGTATGTATTTTATCTTTGAAAATCAATATGTTACAGCTAAAAATCTTTTTGCAGCAGGGATGTTCTTTGTGATGTGTTCCCTTTTCTTATCACTCCGCGAGATACATTTAAGTGTTGTGTCTATCGGTTTAGAATTAAAAGACATGAAGCACCATCTGAAAGAGAAAAAAAGCCTTTTGCGAAAAATTGAAGAATTAGAGTTTTAGAACAAGTAACTATGATAATAAAAACGCGCGGCATCATCCTTCGTACCATCAAATATTCAGAAACGAGTATTATTGCAGACATTTATACTGAGGGGGTTGGTTTGCGTTCGTACATCATCAGTGGCGTGCGCACGCAACGCTCAAAGGTAGCGATGGGTCTGTTGCAAGTGATGTCGCTCGTTGATATTGTCGCCTATGATGCGCCGGGTAAATTGAATCGGATTAAGGAAATTCATGCGGCACATATATATACTGCTTTACCTTTCGATGTTAGAAGGTCTTCTATCGGGCTTTTTATGGCAGAAGTTACACGTCGAACGATTCGGGAATCGGAGGAAAATGAAGCGTTGTTTGCCTTTCTGTTTGATATTTTTAAATATTTAGATGAGACATCAGAACGTTTTACCAATCTGCATTTATCGTTTTTGCTTGAACTTTCAGGACATTTAGGCTTTCGTCCACATGAAGAAGAATATAAAGAGGGGGCTGTTTTTGATTTAAAAAATGGTATTTTTACACAAAATACCATTGGTCATTCTTTTTTTTTAAATGAAAATTTGACAACTATACTGAGGGGACTGCTTGAGACTTCATGGTCGCAAAGTCACCTTATCAAAATAAACCATGAAGAACGGCGGCAATTGATAGGCGAATTGTTGAAATTCTATCAGTTTCATTTAGACAGTTTTCCAGATATTAACTCTTTCAAAATATTTCAAGCGATTTTTTAGGACGACCTTAATATTCTTTTGAAAACAGAAACTGCTTTTTGGCGTTTCCCATTTATAATCCTTATTTTTGTACATAAACTTGCATCGCATTTTAAAAAAATCATCGCATGAAACATTTTTTACTTTTCATACTCTTTGCAACTGCATTTTTACTGAGGGGTCAAACCCAAGTCACTTTGACCATTACGCCTGGTATTGTTAACGCATCAGTACACCCCGATTCTTTTGAAACACGTGGCAAAGCAACTTTGAAAAACACATCAAGCCAAACCAAACGGGTTGTTTGGCAACGCAACATCATCAGTCTCCCAAATGGTTGGCAATCACTGGTTTGTGACATAAATCAATGTTGGACAAGTGGGGTTATTGCATCTCCTGATACCATTGTTTTGGCGGCAAATGGCACAAGTAATCTTGATGCTTATATCCGACCAAATCAAATTTCGGGTTCGGCAACGATTGAACTGAAAGCGACAGAAGTTGGCAATGTGGCGAATACCGTCACTGGCAGATATTTGTTTACGACGACAACAAACACGCGGGAAGTCAGCAAAAGCAGTAATTCTTTTAAAATTTATCCCAATCCAACAACAGATTACTTTATGTTGAATGATGATGGCGATGTGGTAAATCGTATCGTCATTTATAATATCATTGGTCGGCAAGTTCGGTCTTATAACGTTGTGGATAATTATAAGTATTATGTCAATGATTTGCCCGAAGGTATCTATATCGTAAGACTGCTAAATTATAGTGGAAATACTGTTAAGACCATTCGATTGAATAAATCGAAGGTAAAAGCATAGGTTTCCGAAAGCTAAGGCAACTTGCTTTGAAAAACTGACGTGTTTGTAAGTAGATTTTATCTTCAAACCTGTTTGTACTCATTATAAATAAATCGGCGAACCACTGACTTTGATGATACAAGTCAGTGGTTTTCTGCTTTTTTGAACGTAAATTTGTACCGAAATTAAAACTATTTTTTTTTCACAGTTTAAAAACTAAAAACATGAAACCCATTCATATAGTCGCGATTTTAGTCATTGCAGGCGGCATTGCTGCCCTTACTTTACAAGCCAAAGACGTGGCTACTTACGCGACATTTGGTGATGCTAAGATTGCCACTGAAAAAGTAAAAGTGGCGGGTAAACTCATAAAGGATAAACCGATGGTTTATGAACCAACCAAAGATGCTAATAAATTCAGCTTTTATCTCGAAGACACACAAGGACAAGAAGTGCCTGTATTGCTTTTGAAAGCCAAACCACAGGATTTTGAGTTATCTGAGCAAGTCGTCGTAACAGGCGAAATGCAAAATGGCACTTTCGTCGCCAATGAAGTGCTGATGAAATGCCCTTCAAAATACAAAGACGAAGAAATTTACATGCGGAAAAAGAAAGGATAATTTATACTAATGCTTGGCTCAACTTTCCGAAAGTTTTAAACTTTCGGAAAGTTTGAAAGTGCACCTTTTGAGACCTTTTATATCTCACCATCACCTAATAACTCAAGCACTCAATTCATCATAAATGAATGAAATTCAATACATTGGAGAGAATCTTCTACCTCGCCAAATCGGTCATTTTGCCGTTATTTTAAGTTTTATGGCTGCTTTGGTAGCGATGTTTTCCTATTTTTTTGCCACGCAAAAGCAAGTTAAAGACGTTGATACTGAGGGGGTCGCTTCGTGGCAACGGTTGGGTCGTTGGTCTTTTGGCGTACATGGCGTGGCTGTTTTGACCATTATCAGTTCCATCTTTTATGTGATGATAACGAAGCGGTTTGAGTATTTCTATGCGCACTCGCATGTGGATACGGACTTGCCGTTTCGCTACGTTTTTGCAGCCTTTTGGGAAGGACAAGAAGGTAGTTTCTTGTTATGGATGTTTTGGCACGTTGGGCTTGGGGCGTTCATTATACTGAGGGGTATGAAAATGTGGGAAAATCCTGTTATTGCAACGCTCACTTGTGTGCAAGTCTTTTTGTCTTCCATGATTTTAGGTTTACATTTTGGTTGGGGTGAACACATTATTAAGTGGGGTAGCAATCCGATTTTGTTGCTTCGCGAAGCCAATGATGCGCCTATTTTTCAGCAAGCGGATTATGTTTCTAAGTTGGCAAAGACGGCAAAAGGATTAAACCCTTTGCTCCAAAACTATTGGATGACGATTCACCCGCCTACCCTTTTCCTTGGTTTTGCTTCTACGACTATACCTTTTTGCTTTGCAATTGCGGGGCTTTGGACAAAACGCTTTTCTGAATGGCTGCGTCCGGCTATGCCGTTCGCACTTTTTTCAGCAACTATACTCGGCACAGGTGTTCTCATGGGCGGTGCTTGGGCGTATGAAGCATTGAGTTTCAATGGCTATTGGGCTTGGGACCCTGTTGAAAACATGTCGCTTGTGCCTTGGTTGGTGATGGTAGCGGGGTTGCATACGCATTTAGTTGCTCGGTCAACGGGACATTCATTGCGAGCGACTTTTATGTTTTATCTCTTGAGTTTTTTATTGGTTTTATATTCAACATTCCTCACACGTTCAGGCATTTTGGGCGATACATCAGCTCATGCTTTTACGGAAATGGGTTTGGAGTGGCAATTGGTTTTATTTCAAATGTTTTTCCTTGTGGGCGGTTTGTATTTGTTTTTTAAAAATTATAAAAAAATACCAAATCCCACGAAAGAAGAAGCCGTTTCGAGCCGTGAGTTTTGGATGTTCATCGGTTCATTGGTCTTGATTTTATCGGTTGTTTTGATTTCGTTTACGACTTCTTTGCCTGTTTTCAATAAAATATTGACCTATTTTGACCCAACGGCTAAGAAATTTGCCGCACCTGTGGATTCCATTGGACATTATAACAAGACGCAATTGTGGATAGGCGTTTTCTTAGGTTTACTGTCAGCAGTTACGCAGTTTTTGAGGTATAAAGAGTTCAGTTTTAGCAATTATCGCTCAATTTTACTGAAACATGTAGGTATTTCGGCAGGTTTGTCTGTTGGTTTGACCCTCCTTTTATTGGGTTGGATTGAGGCGAGCCGAGTTTGGCAATACATTTTGCTGCTTTTTGCAGGCGTTTTTACGGTTGTAGCCAATGCAGACTATCTTATTGCTTTTCTTCGGAAAAATGTCAGCGCGGCGGGTTCTGCCTTTTCCCACATGGGTTTTGGCTTATTGATTGTCGGCATCATGGCTTCTGGCATCAATAAAAACTGGATTTCTAAAAACCGTTTTGCGATGGAAAGTTTAATCAGTTTTTCAGAAGAGCAATTTGGCAAAAATATTTTGTTGATGAAAGGGCTGCCTTTGCCGACTGAAACGGGTTGGGAAATGCTGTATGAATCGGACACGGCTTATGCGAATCGGCGTGATTTCACCTTGAAAATTCGCAAAAAATCGGCTGATATGAAGTCCAATGTGGATTCTTTTGTCGTGCATCCTTATGTTTTGTATGATAAAAGAACGGGTAAAATCGCTTCGACAAATCCCGATACAAGGCATTTTTTGACGTATGATGTCTTCAGTCACATCGCTGCTTTGCCACCGACGGAACAAGACCCTGAAATTGCCCATGAAATGGAGGACAGTTTGAAATACCGTCCTTTCGACATACCGCTTGGTACACCGACGGCTATAAAACCGGCGATGGATAAAACCCCTTCCTATTCTGTCATTATTGAAGGCATTAACTCAACGCCTAAACATCCGAAGTATAAAGCAGAGGAAAAGGACATTGCAGTGGGTATAAAGCTGAAAATACTGAGGGGGGTAGATACGGTCTATACTGCTGAACCCATCGTGCTTCTGCGCGATGAAAACGTCTATCAATTGCCCGTAACAGTCAATGAATTGGGCTTACGCATTAGAGCCGAATCGGAGGTTTTTGACCGCTTGTTTATGCCTCAAAAGGATTTGGTTTATAAAAATTATGTCTTTTCACAAGGAGAAACGCTCAAAATAGGTGATACAGAGGTGACTTTTGAAAATGTTGACCCTTCGCCAAAAGTTGAGAATTTCCAACTTGAACCTAAGGATTTGGCTTTTGCTGCCAATTTGAAAGTGGTTAAAAAGGACAAAACAGGCGATGCGTTTTATACGGCTGCTCCTGTTTACGTTATTAGAGGAACAACGCCGATTCCTTTGAAAGCCGATGTGGCTGAAATCGGAATGCACTTTGCGATTGCCAAAGTGAATCCAGAAACGAAGCAAATTACTATCAGCGTGGCACAAGGTTCGCCGACTAAAATACCAATTTCGATAGCAGAAGATGCCCCGCGAACGGATTATATTGTCTTGGAAGCAACAGTTAATCCTGGGATTAATTTGGTGTGGGTGGGCTCCATTATGATGCTGTTTGGCTTGGGTATGGCAATGATTTATCGGATTCGGAAAGCGTAAATATAAATCCTCAAATATCAGCCACTCACTGTTTCCCATGCCTTTGTCTTGGTGACACTTTGCGCTCATCGCTACGCTCAAAAAGCGTACAACGGAGTTTTCTTAGGGCGAAGTTCATTTCAAGAAAAAATCTTTGATTTTTTCTTGAAAT
>JAYTUR010000436.1:0-6891 GCA_043744475.1 Saprospiraceae bacterium
GAAAAGTCGCTTTTTTCATACTTCATACCTCATATTTCATACTTTACTTGAATTTTATCTGATACGGAATCCGCATTTGCGGTGTTTTCCACGTTTGCATTTTCTTAAAATACGTATAAAATTCAGCATATTCTCCCATTTCTGATTGGATAGTTGCCAATTTTAGGCTTTGAGGAGAAGATTTGTCGCCTGTTATGCTTTCAATAAGTTGCTCAATAGGTGATTTCAATTTTGGATAATCACTCGTTTTATACTCCGTTATTCCCGCCTTTTTGGCTGCCGCTGCAATGGCATCATTCAAGTCGCCGATGCGGTCAACAAGACCGATTTTAGTTGCTGTTGTACCCAACCATATCCGTCCTTGTGCAATAGCATGAACTTGGTCGCGGCTCATTTTACGGCACGTACCGACGCGGTTGAGGAAGGTTTCGTAGATGCTATCGGTTTGCATTTGCAGTATTTTTCCTTCGTAATCGTCGTTATCAAAAAAGACATCTATACCATCACCATGTGCTGTCGTTTTGACGGTGTCGAAACTGATACCCAATTTGGTTTTAAAGGTCTTTTGAAGGCTCGGAATCATGCTAAAAACGCCAATCGAACCCGTTAAAGTCATCGGTTCGGCAAAAATTGAATCCGATGCACAAGCGATGAAATAACCACCCGAAGCGGCATAATCGCTGAAAGACGATATAACAACTTTACCTTGTTTGCGTGCCAAATCCAATTCACGCCAAATCATATCGGACGAAACGGCTGAACCGCCACCTGAATTGATACGCAAAACAATGGCTTTCACATTGTCGTCTTCGCGCAGTTTGCGGATGATTTTAGCGTAACGATGCCCGTCAATTGAGCCATTCACCTCATTACTTTTTGTCGCATAATTGATATCGCCTTCTGCATAGACAATGGCAATTTTATTTTTGCCCTTGCCTGTTTCTTTTTTAACTGCTTGGGCGTAGTCAGTAAGGTTAATTGAGTTGATTTTATCTTTTTCTTTAAGCCCCAATTTCGTTCGCAGGGTTTTCAAGGCTTCGTCGTAATACCCCTCAGTATCCACCATTTTTAGGCGAACGGCTTCACGGGCGCTTGAAATTTTTAATTCATTGGCGTAGGTAAACAAGTCTTTTTTATCAATATGACGTGATTTTGAGACATCATTCAAGTAAAAATCGTACAAACCAGACAAATACTCGCGCATTTGCAAACGGTTTTGGTCGCTCATTTTGTCCAAACGGAACGGTTCGGTGGCACTTTTGAATTGACCTGCATAATAAATTTGCCATTTGACATCGAGACGGTCAAACATGTCTTTCATAAATGGAATTTCAGCCGACATACCCTTGAAATCAATATCGCCTGTTGGATTGAGGCAAATAGAATCGGCAACCGATGCTAAGTAATAAGCCCCTTGCGAGTAGAAATCGGCATAAGCATAAACAAATTTTCCGCTTTTTTTGAATTGCTCAATCGCCTCCCGAATGGTAATGACTTTTGGAAAGTTCGTCGTAACAAAGCGGGTATTGATAAAAATGCCTTTGATTTTGTCGTCAGTGGCGGCATGATTAATCGCTGCGAGCATAGACGTGAGACCGACAACTTTTTTGCTGTCAAAAATATTATCATTTTGGGTGTTTCCGGTGAGTTCAGGAATCATTTCTTCCAATTTGATTTCTAAAATGCTGTTCGATTCGACAGTTTTAACACTGTCATCGGCACTCCCCGCAAAACCCGCTGCTGCGATGATACCGAACAGAAATAAGGCAATACCGGCAAGAAAAACGCCGAGACATGAGGCAAAAACAAATTTGAAAAACTGCTGCATAATTATGATATTTGATTGGTAACGAAATTCAATAAAATGGCTGTTTGGTATTTGACAAATGTAGAACCGTATCTATGAACCCCATTATTTTTTAGATAAAGGCAATTAAAAGAAAGATGTTTAGACACATTTTGCTTGATGAGTTGTTTTTTTATGGGGAAAAGGCGGTTTTTACTGAGGGGGGATGTAATCTTAAAAATAGAATAAAAAACTTCGTATTTTATTAATTTGTTACAATTTTGTGAGCATTACGTCTATACCTTTGCATTGTTGAAAAACTTTTTAGAAAAAAAGATTGTTTGAACACAAAAATTATAAACAATGATAAAATTAATATGGGTAGGTATATATTGTGCGGTGTCGTTTTTAGGATGCACTAATACCACCCCCTCAGTATCCAAAATTTCAGAAGCTAAAAAGGTAAGTATTACAATGCAAGAATCAATGAATAAGGATAGTTTAGAAATCGCCACCTTAGGCGGCGGTTGTTTTTGGTGCGTCGAAGCGGTTTTTGATGAACTCAAAGGGGTTGAAAAAGCCGTTAGTGGCTATTCGGGTGGGACAAAGGTGAATCCGACTTATCGGGAAGTTTGTTATGGCAATACGGGTCATGCAGAGGTCATAAATGTGTATTTTGATCCTAAAATCATCTCTTTTGAGGATATTTTGCGGGTCTTCTTTCATGTGCATGACCCGACGACATTAAACCGTCAAGGCAATGACGCAGGACCACAATATCGCTCTGCAATCTTCTATCACAACGCTGCTCAAAAAGCGTCGGCAGAAAAAATTATGGATGAAATAGAAAAAAGTGGCTTGTGGAGTAGTAAAATTGTTACGGAAGTCACTATGTTTGCACGTTTCTACCCTGCTGAAGATATTCATCAAGAATATTACAAGATGAATGGGCACGAACCGTATTGTTCTTACGTGATTTCGCCAAAAATAGCAAAATTTAGAAAAGAATTTAAAGATAGATTGAAAACTGCCAACTAATATTCGGCGTTTTACATAGAGATTAATGTTTGATAATTAATTGGTTTTTAGTTGGAGGCGGTACAGGACGTACTGCCTTTTTTTGTTTTTAGACGGCATTTGGACTTGTTTTTGCAAGGGCAAGATGCGAGCAGCGGTTTTTGATCAAGGGATAGTTGGGAAGACGTAAAATATCGTGTCTTTACGGATTTCGCAACAAATGATTCGTTTTTAAAGTAAAAGAGTTATATTTGCACGCCTTTTTAAAGGCTATACGAAATATATTTATTTGTTTAAAAATAATTTTTATAAAACGATATAAATCAATCGTTTAGGAGTTTATTGTAAATTAATTGACAACCAAAAACCGCTCAGAAACGGAACAGTCGGCCAGATACTGAGGGGTCAGATTTTTTAAAAAAAAAATTTTACAAGCGATGCAAGCGAAAGGAATTATTAAGTTTTTCTTGGTGCTACTGTCTTTGATTTGTGCTGGACAGTTTATTTATTACATTCCCACGAGCCGCGTTGAACGTGAAGCCGAGAACAAAGGAAAGATGGCGGCAGATGCAGCAGCACCTGAAAATAAGGCAGCAGCAGCGAAAATTGCCCGTCTATCTTACCTCGACTCAATGTCGAGCGAAAAAATTTGGACGGTGCCATTGGTGGGTAGTTATACTTATCAGGACTTAAAATCTAAGCAATTGGCTTTGGGTCTCGATTTGAAAGGCGGTATGAGCGTTTTGTTACAAGTGGATTTGAAGGATTTCCTCATTTCTTTAAGTGGTAATTCGACTGATGCTAATTTCTTAACAGCTATCAAGAATGCAACGGCTCAAAAGGCAAACGCATCGGGTGATTTCATTTCGCTGTTTGTTCAAGAATACAAAAAATTGGCAGGTGACAATCGGTTGGCATCTATTTTTGCTCGCAATGAGTCATTGAAGCAGCTTATTAATATTGAGTCTGGTGACAATGCGGTTCAAAACGTCATTCGTCAAAAAGCAGACGAGACGGTGGGTGAAACGTATAAGCGTTTGAAACAACGTATTGATAAATTGGGTGTGGTTCAACCGAACGTGTCCCTTGACAAATCGCGTGACATCATCATCGTTGAGTTGCCCGGCATTGAAAACCCTGAACGTGCGCGTGGCTTGTTGACAAGTGCGGCAAATTTAGAGTTCTGGGAAGTCTATCGCGCCTCTGATAATGGTATTATGGCTGCTTTGCAAGATGCAGATAAAACATTAAAAGATTTACAACAAGGTATCAAAGTTGATTCTTTGTCAAAAGATACGACTAAAAAGGCATCAACGACAGTTGGTGGTCCGCTATTAGCTCTTTTGCAACCGAATCCAGGGTCAATGTCTCCTGCGGTGATTGGTTCAGCTGATAAAAACAAGAGAAATCAAATCTCTGAATATTTAGCTAAACCAGAAGTAGCATCTAAATTTCCAAACGATTTGAAATTTGCTTGGTCAAAAGACGCTGTTACTGACCAAACGGGTAAGAATACGGGACAATATGAATTGTATGCCCTTAAAAAATCGGTAGGCAAAGAAGGGCCTGCGCTTGATGGTGGTCGTGTAACAGATGCACGTGCCAATAGCACTGAAAAGGGTGGTAGTGGCATGGAAGTTTCGCTTCAAATGGACGCACAAGGTGCTGCTGCTTGGGGGCAATTGACAAGCCAATGTGCGCGTGACAACAACCGTGAAGTAGCGATTGTCCTTGACGATGAAGTTGTGTCTGCGCCACGTGTTATCAGCCCTATTTTGGAAGGTCGTTCTTCTATTACAGGTAATTATACTGTTCAAGAAGCACAAGATTTAGCGTCTATTCTACAAGTAGGTAAATTACCCGCGAAGGCAGAAATCATTCAAGAGAATACAGTTGGACCCTCTTTGGGCGCAGAAAACATCCGCAACTCTGTCATGGCTTTGGGCTTGTCTTTCTTGTCTATTTTGTTGTTTATGGTCATTTATTATAGCACAGGTGGTTTCATTTCGATTATAGCGTTGTTTGCTAACTTATTCTTCATCGTTGGTTCATTGACTTCTTATGGTACTGTTTTGACCCTTCCGGGCATTGCAGGTATCATTTTGACAATGGCGATGGCGGTTGACGCGAATGTTATAATTTATGAACGTATTCGTGAAGAACTCGCCGAAGGAAAGCCCACTTTGTTGGCTATTACTGAGGGGTTCAAGCACTCTATGTCTGCCGTTATTGACGGTCACGTTACCGCTTTATTGACCTCTTTGGTCTTAATTTGGCAAGGTATCGGTGCGATTAAAGGCTTCGGTGTCGTTATGGCGATTGGTGTGATTTTCACCCTTTTCACTGCCATCTTAGTGAGCCGCTTAATCGTTGATTGGTGGACGGGCAAAGGTAATGAGATTCGTTTCTTTGCAAAATTCAGTGAAGGTGCTTTCAAAAATATTCATTGGGACTGGATGAAACTGCGTTTCAAGTCTTATGCTTTCTCTTTGTTTATTATTATTGCTGGTATTGTCAGTTTCTTTACACGTGGTTTTGAATTAGGTGTTGACTTTACAGGTGGTTACAAATACGAAGTTGCTTTTGACCGTGCCGTTTCTCCTGAACAAGTGCGTGATGTCTTAACTAAATCGTTTGAAAATCAATCAACTGTTGTAAAAGCTGTCAATACAGATAATACTTTTGATATTACAACGGCTTATATGAGTAAAGAAACAACAGCCGAAGCACAAGATAAAGTATTGTCGAAATTACATGAAGGCGTTAATTCGCTTGTTGGTGGAAACCTTGCTTTGGACAACTTCAAGAGTCATGATGCCACAACAACGCACATTAAATCTTCTGTAAAAGTCGGTCCAACTGTTGCTGATGACATCAAACGCAGTTCTTTACTGACAACCTTGTTTGGTGTTTTGATTATCGGAGCGTATATCTTTATCCGTTTCAATCGTTGGCAATACTCTGTGGGTCTTGTTATTGCGGCTTTACACGACGTTTTGATTACTGTTTCTTTGTTCACATTATTACATGGCATTGTGCCTTGGAGCATGGAAATCAATCAAGACTTCATCGCTGCCTTGCTGACTATTATTGGTTATTCGGTCAATGACACCGTTATCGTTTATGACCGTATTCGCGAGTATATGCGTAAATACACGAAGAAACCCATGGCGCAAGTCATCAACGACGGTATCAACTCAACTATGAGCCGTACCATCATCACGTCTTTGACGGTTTTGATTGTAACGTTTATCCTCTTCTTAGTCGGTGGTGCAGGTATCAAAGGTTTTGCCTTTGCCTTGTTCATCGGTATGTTAGCGGGTACTTATTCTTCTATCTTCATTGCAGCACCTGTGATGATGGACTTGTCTAAAAACCTCGACCTTTCAGAATACAAACCTGAAACGACTACGGGTGAGAAGAAGAAGACGTTGACAGAAAAAGCATAGTCTAAACATCTTTCGATATAAAGATAAGCCGATACAGAGACCCCTCAGTATCGGCTTATCTTTTTGGAGAAAAATGGGTGAAATACTGACTAATCTGACGAGTTCATTGAATTCATTTTTTAAGGTGCGTAGAACCGATACCGTTTATAAAAAAGACATGAACCCCGATTTCTTATAAGGTGCGTAGCACCGACACCATTTTTACTATTAAAATAACATAGGTGACGGTTCTACGCACCTTAATAAAAGATGGTCTGGCGGTTTTTCTATACAGGGTCAGTCCTCACGGACTTTTCTGACAGCAACAACTTTCGTACAGTAAGAAAGTTTTTTGAACAGGGTGTCCGGTACAATAAACGATTTTGAGTTAAGTGGTTGGACAAAACTAATTAGCAGTATGACCCCTCAGTATTTCATCGAAAATTAATATTTTATGAGCGTTTCTCAATACTTTTGTCTCACTACTTAAAACTTTTCATTGCTTATTGAGGCAACTTTTTTTTGATATTAGATTTCTAAGCCCCATTGATTTAACTGATAAGCCTATAGTTTTGTCAGTTAACCGCTTTTTTGTTTAAAAAATAAGACCCCATCGCCAAAACTGCTAATGCCAAGATAAACCAACGACCATACAGGAAT
>JAYTUR010000437.1:0-6880 GCA_043744475.1 Saprospiraceae bacterium
TCTGGCGTACCGCGCATATTGACGATGGTTTTTCGCAAACGATAAATTACAATTTTCCAAAAGTTTTAACTTTTGGAAAATTGTAATTGGTTGAAAATCAATGACTGTTTAAAGGCAAACCTCTTTTCTGAAATTCAGTCCAATTCAAATACTCTTCACCATGACGATGTTCCACCATCGTAATACAATCCTCTACAGGACAAACAATTTGGCAGAGATTGCAGCCCACACATTCGGCATCTTTGACGGTGTACGTGTTATAAGGTTGACCCCTCAGTAAATTAATGGCTTGATGACTAGCATCTTCACACGTAATATGGCATAAGCCGCAATGAATACATTTTGATTGGTCAATATCGGCGATGATGTGGAAATTTAAGTCCAATTTCTCCCAATCTGTGAGTTTTTTGACAGATAAACCGATGAAATCGTCAATGTTGTTAAAGCCTTTTTCATCCATCCAATGAGACATGCCACTTGTCAAATCATCAATAATACGGAAACCGTATTTCATAACAGCGGTACAAACTTGAACATTGGCTGCGCCTAATAACATAAATTCTACAGCGTCTTGCCACGTAGAAACGCCACCAATACCTGATAAAGGAATGTGCTTGAAACGCGGGTTTTTACTTAAAGTATGCAACATTTTCAAGGCAATTGGCTTAACAGCGGGTCCACAATAGCCACCATAAGCCGATTGACCACCGACATTTGGACGCACATCGAAGGTATCTAAATCCACGCCCGTGATACTTTGGATTGTATTTATCAAGGACAAACCATGCGTGCCAGCTTGAACACATGCCGAAGCGGTTGGGACGACGGAATGTACATTGGGTGTCAGTTTTGTAATAACTGGAATTGTGGCGTATTCCATGACCCATTCGACAACCATTTTTGCAATTTCGGGGTCTTGACCAACCGATGCGCCCATGCCGCGCTCTGTCATGCCATGCGGACAACCGAAATTGAGTTCAAGCCCATGTGCGCCCGTATCTTCGACTTGTTTTATCAAATCATACCATGACTTTTTATCGTTGTCTGCCATGAGCGAAACGACCATGGCTCGGTCGGGAAATTCTTTGAGGACTTCACGGATTTCTTGAAGATTTATACTGAGGGGTCGGTCTGAAATCAATTCGATATTGTTAAAACCCATCACCCGTTTGCCACCATAGCTGACCGCTGAATAACGAGAAGACGTGTTTTTAACCTGCGAACCCAATGTTTTCCAAACAACGCCGCCCCAACCCGCTTCAAAAGCACGAAGGACATTGATTTTTTTGTCGGTTGGCGGTGCGCTTGCCAGCCAAAAAGGATTGGGCGAATGGATGCCGAGGTAGTTGGATTGAAGATTTGCCATATTTTATAATTTAGTCCTTTGATTACGTTCTGGAAATAGGTAAAGTTTCTTCGACAAGGTATGAAACGATTCCAATTTTTCAATACATAAACAAAATTAAACTTTTAAAGATAAATATGGACAAAATACTAAAAATACTGAGGGGTAGGAAAACGGACGGCGAAGTTCAAAACTTCGCCGTCCGTCGTAATAAAATTAATGTGCTTCCATCGCCGCTTTTGCTGATTCCATTGAAGGAATTGCTTCTTTTTTCTTAGGTTTTACAAAAATAATCAAAGGCAAAATGGCAAGGAAAAAGAGCGAAATCAAGCGATATGTATCCAAATAGCTCAATAAATATGCCTGTTTATCAACAGAGTAACTTAAAAGAGTTAAGGCTTGTTGTGCGGCAGTTGTTGCATCACCAGACTTAGCTATCATACTGTTGGTTAATGCCGTGATGCGTTCAGTAGCGACTGGATTGGTTTGATAGATATTAGAAATCAAGTCTGCACGGTGTTGTGCAAAATGGGTTGACACATAATTATTGGCTAAGGCAATGCCAAACGCACCACCCAATTGCCGAATCATATTGTTGATGGCAATAGCAGGTGCATAATCCTTTTGTGGCAAACCCGCAACAGCTTGATTGATGAGTGGTAACTGCATCAGTGAAATGCCGAAAGTCCGCAATATCAAGACGTAGAAAAAGTCCCATCGATCTGCATCGCCCGTCATAGTGCCACCGTAATAGCCGAAAATAATGAACATGATACATCCGATGATAATAAAAGGCGTTGGGGGTGCACCTTTTGCCATGGCTTTGCCAATAATAGGAAATAGAAAAACTCCGACTAAGGTTGGAAAAAGTATCGCTAAACCCGTTTCGTAAGGTGTAAAACCGTTGATACGCTGCACCATGACGGGGAAAACATAGACCGAAGTGAACAAGCCGATGCCGACTACAAAGCTGAAAATATTGGTCATCGCCAGCGTTCGATTTTTCAAAATAGATAGCCGAACGGCGGGATTTGGTATAATGAGTTCACGCCATACGAAACCAACTAAACCGATGAGTGCTGATGCAGAAAGCCATTGAATATAGTGCGAAGCGAACCAATCTTCAGATTCTCCGCGCTCTAAAACGAATTGTAAAGAGCCAATACCTACAGCTAACAAACAAATACCGAGGTAATCAATCTCAATATTGGATTTGCTTTTGCCTTCACCTTCTTTTTTTTCTATAAAATTATAAGCCAACAAAAGGGCAAGAACACCAACAGGCAAGTTGATGTAAAAAATCCAAGGCCAGTCCAAATGTTCCATGACCCAACCGCCCAAAGTCGGTCCTAAAGTCGGTCCCATCACAACGCCCATGCCGAATATACCGCTTGCGACGGCTCTGTCTTGTGGTGGAAAAGCATCGAACAAAATGGCTTGAGATGTGGACAACAATGCGCCGCCACCGATGCCTTGAATGAATCGCCAAAGCACCAAGGTCGCTAGACTTGTGGACGCGCCACACATATAAGAGGCGAAAACGAAAATAATCATCGAGACCAAATAGTAGTTTTTTCGCCCAAAATATTCACCCAAAAACCCTGTTAGGGGAATAATTATGACATTGGCGATGGCATAAGACGTGATTACCCAGGCTACGTCCTCGACGTTGACACCAAGACTACCTGCCATATTGAACAAGGCGACGTTCACTATCGAAGTATCAAGGAGTTCCATAATTGCCGCCGAAATCGTCGTTAAAACGATGAAAAATTTGGCGATGCCAGTAGGATATGTCATTGCTGAATAAGGAATTAAGGATTAAGAATTAGGTTAGGTGTTAGAAATTCACCCCCCTCAGTATTAGCGATGACTTGCGTCAAGTTTTTGAACTTGACGCAAGTTATTAGACTAAAAAACTACTTCACTGGCACAACCACCGTCACACTCATACCCGCTCTAAAAGGCGTTTCAGGCGATGCTTTTTCAGTAATCAGTATTTTTGTCGGCACACGTTGCACCACTTTTACGAAGTTACCTGTCGAGTTGTCGGGTGGTAAAAGACTGAATTTTGCACCTGTTGCGCCCGCAAAAGACTCGATAGTGCCTTCAAATTCCTTTCCTTTGTATGCGTCAATATGGATTTTCACTTTTTGACCAACCTGCATTTTACCGATTTGGGTTTCTTTAAAATTGGCGATAACCCAAATGTTGGAGTCATCTACAAGGCTCAATAATGGCTGTCCAGCGTTGACCAATTGACCAACTTGTACATTTTTCCTTGATACTTGACCCGAAGTAGGCGCAGTGACAACGGCATAACTTAATTGTAGTTTTGCCAACTCGAGTTCCGCTTTACGTTGTTCGATTTGAGTGCGTGCTACGTTTATTTGTTGTTGCGCAGAAGTTACTTGCGTTTGCGCAGCCGCTTTTTGACTGTTGCCGACATTGGTTTGGCGGCGTGCCGATTCTATTTGCACTTGTGCGGCAGCGACTTGTTTTTCAGCGACGACAACAGCTGCTTCTGCGGATTCTTTTTCCGCTTTAGCGTTGTCGTATGCTTGTTGCGTACCTGATTTTTCTTTAAATAATTGGTCGGCCCGATTAAAGTCTTGTGCGGCTTTGCGAACGCGAATCTTAGCGATTTCAACATTAGCCGTTGCTGTGCCAACAGCTGCTTCACCTGCTGCAATGCCTGTGTTTTGTGATTGAATCGTCGCTTCCGAAGTGTTGACATTGGCGTTGACCGTACCTGCGTTTGCAGCAATCAAAGAGACATTTGATTCTGCATTTTTTAAGGCGACTTCTGCTTGAAGAACGCGGATTTTAAGGTCACGGTTGTCAATTTTGATAAGGGTATCGCCTGCCCGAACTTGTTGGTTGTCTTTGATTAAAACCTCCGTCACCCAACCACTGATTTTAGGCAAAACAGGGACGATATTGGTTTCGAGTTGCGAATTTTCAGTGTCTTCGTTGTTAATCATATAACTCGCTTTTTTGAAGCCAAAAAAGAGCGCTGCTGATAAAACCGTACCGATGACGATGAAGCGAATAACTTTTTTATTATTTTCGATTGCCATTATTTTATATTTTATAAATCTTTAAAATTCAATTTTTTAGAAGAACTTTCCAAAAGTTTAAATCTTTTGGAAAGTTTTATTTACCTATCGATTTTTGTAGTTTATAGTAAGCCGCAACGACATCTGCTTTTGCTATTTCAAGGTTGATTTTTGCTTGTAAAACCAGTGCATCAGCGTCTAAAAGTTCACCAATTGTTGATACCTGTGCTTGATAACGATTCTTCATAACGCGTTGATTTTCGAGCGTTTGTGTAATCGTTTTTCCCATCAATTTTACCTTTTCTGTAGCCGATTGATAGGCGTAAAAACTCGCATTGACTTCCATTTTTGCATTATCTGTAAGTTGTTGTCTTTGAGCATTAGTCGCCATAACATTGGCTTGTGCTTCTTGAATTTGTGCTTTTGTGGTATAAAGCGCAGTCAAATTGTAGGACAACTGAACGCCCAAATCCCAAGTACCTTTGAAGGCATCTTGCTGCGGAAAAACACGTTGATTTGGATTATTATAAAATAAATTGCCACCGACAGAAACGATAGGGAAGTAAGCACCTCGCGCAATGTCCACGTTTTTGATGGTGGCTTGACGGCGCAAATCAGCCGCCGCCAGGTCAGGTCGGGCTTCCACCGATTTAAGATACGAATCAAGTCCCAACAGGTCTTTTTGTTCTGACAGCGTTTTATCATCTAACTCAATGCGCGTGTCCGTCGGCAAACCGAGCATTAGATTCATATTGAAATTAGCAACTTCGATGGCGTTTTCTACGTCTTTTGTACTCAATTCAAGCTGCGAAACGGCGATTTCAGCTTTTAATTGGTCATTTTCAAGGGCTGTTCCACTTTTGACGAAGTTTTTAACATCGTTCAAACGACCCCTCAGTACATTGGCATTTTCTACCAAAACAGATTTAGAAGCCTGCAATTTATAGAGGTTCAAATAGGCGGCTACAATATTGTTTTTGACCTCAATGCGGTCACGTTCAACGTCTAGAGTCGCTGCTTTTTCAAGAAATTGAGCAGATTCCAAGTAGTTCTTTGCTCTGAAACCCGTAAAAACGACTTCTTGAATAGACAAACGATTACTGAACTGATTCAACACTTGTGGATTCAAAACAACATCATCAGTTGTTCCCGGAAAGCGCACTGAAAAAGGCGTTATGTTGTCACTGACACGCGTATATGCGCTGTTAAGAGCCACGTTTGGGAGTAATGCGTTTCGAAATTGTGTTGTTTTTGACTTGTTAATATCAAGTCGTGCACCCGTAGCTTTGAGTTGTTGACTTGATTCGATACCCAAACGAACGGCTTCATCGAGTGTCAATGATTTTGTTGTCTGACTATGAGCAGTCCATGTTCCAAGCAAGAGTGTAAAAAAGATTAGGTGATTTCTGATATTCATTGTGTCAATGATTTGAACAGATTTGAGTGATTTTACTGATTTTTACGAATTGTATTGCCCTCTAACATAATTTCTAAACATTTGTTTAATTTGATTAAACGATTGATTAAATTATAGGCAAAAAAAGGATTTTATACTGAGGGGGGCATTTTTTCAGAATATTGTTTTGTGAAAAGATGCGCTTTCATCATCTCTTTCAAATGCTTTTTCATTCTTATTTTAAAGACTTCTGATTTGACAAATTTTTCATCTTTTTCACCCAATAAACGAATTGTCCAACAAGGCATATTGATGAGTTGAAAAATAGTTCCAAACACAGAAGCGATTGTCAATTCGATGTCAAGGTCTTCTTTAAACTCACCGCTTTCTTGTCCTTCGCGGATATAAGCTTTAATAACGTCCCAATTTTTTTCAATACCCGATAATATCAATTCACGGTGTTCAGGTCGTTGTTCAAGGCTTAATTCTCTAAAAATGAGCTTATGAAACGTGCCATCGCCCATGATTTTTTCGGCATAGAGGTCAATAACCGCCGATATTTTGTCCCAAGCACTGCCTTCTGTTTTTTGAATATTGCGCAAGTGCGTAACCGTTTTTGGGAAACGTTCTTCAATCATGGCTTTGAACAAGCCTTCCTTTGAGCCGAAATAATAAGCAATCATGGCGATATTGACATCGGCTGCTTTTGCCAATTCACGCGTTGAAACGGCTTCAAAACCTTTTTCACCGAACAATTTTGACGCTGTTTTCATCAACTGTTCCCGCGTATCTACCGTCTCTATTTTTTTCTTTTTGACAAACATTTTTGAATGTGATTTTTAAAAGTGGCACAAAGTTAATCGTTTGTTTAAATTAATCAATCGTTTAGTTATTTTTTATTTTAAATAATTTTTCAGATTGAATCCGTACAACTTCTTTATGGTTGTAAGGATTCAGTCTGAATTTAGGTTTCTACATTTTAAGCACTTATATTTGCGTCAAAATTAGGAATCAGGCTACAGAAATAGAATTTGAGAGAGTAATCTAACACAATATGGAAGTTTTACACAGTATTTTTGG
>JAYTUR010000438.1:0-1796 GCA_043744475.1 Saprospiraceae bacterium
TTACCTCGAAAAATCCGTTCATCAATGACGTAAATCGGAATCACCTCATCGGCATTGCGCATCGCATCTTGCAAAGCCTCATTATCATGAAGCCTCAAATCGTTGCGAAACCATACTATTGCTCTCTTGTTTTTCATACCAATCCAATTTGTATTTTAAATGTCCCTTTTAACTTTCAATTCTAACAAATGCTTTGTTTTAAAGTTGATTTTTAAGATAAAAATATAGTAATTGATTGAATATGGAGGGCATTTTACTGAGGGGTATTGAAAGAACAAGTTTTTTAATATGGATAATGGCGGAACTATTTCACGACTAATTTCGTTTTTCATTCAAATTTTATCACATAATACACACAGTTAAAAATGGATATAAACATCTTAAAAAAAGAACTCACTTACCGCACCGCACGAAGCGGCGGCAGCGGTGGTCAAAACGTCAACAAAGTGGAAACGAAAGTGGAAATGTTGTTAGACTTAAATGCGTCGTTTGCTTTTGAGGATGATGAAAGAACATTGATTTTCAATAGATTAGAAAATCAAATCTCAAAAGAAGGTATCTTATCGGTCGTCAATCAAACCGAACGCTCTCAATTAGCGAATAAATTATTGGCTGAAAAAAAGTTGATTCGATTGGTTGAAAAGGCTTTGAAACAAGACCCTGAACGGAAGCCCTCAAAAACGCCCCCCTCAGTATTGAGAGCACGAGCCAAACAAAAACGAATACAGGGCGAAAAAAAAGCCACCCGCAAAAAGGTCAGACCTGATGATACAGGCTCTGACCTTTTTTCTGATAAAAAATGAAGTTTTCCTTTAAAATAACCCAAATATCTATTTTTATCTCTGTTTTAAAATTTCTCTCCCGTTCAGTCGTCCCAAAGAGTAACATCATTCAAATCATAACAATTCGTTTAACTCAGTGATTTATGTTACTCACAATCCTCGCCGTTATTGCGGCAATTCCTTTAAGTTTTATCACCATTGGCAGAGCCATTTCAGCACCACGCTATCAAGGTAATGTTAGCGACCATTTTGATGGTCAAAAATTTTACAATCCTTCGGGACATAATGCACAAGGTTTTAAAGAAGCCATTAAATGGCAATCTGACCAAAAACGGGTCAAAAAGCCTTGGAATATCGTCGAAAATCCTTCTTTTGGTGAAAAACCGACCCCCTCAGTATCAGACGGTCATTTGAAGGTGACATACATTGGGCACTCAACGGTGTTGATACAAATGGATGGTCTCAACATACTAACGGATCCCGTTTGGTACGAGCGCACAAGTCCTGTACAGTGGCTTGGACCCAAACGCGTGCGTCCCGCGGGTATCAAATTAGAAGATTTGCCGACTATTCATCTCATTTTGCAAAGCCACAATCACTGGGATCATTTGGATATTGTGAATTTGCCTAAAATTTATAAAAGAGATAAACCCATGATTATCACATCTTTAGGTGTATCTAAATTTTTAAATAATAAAGGCATGGATAAAACGGTGGATTTGGATTGGTGGGACGAATATCATTTCAAAAATGAGGCAAATACTCAAGGGGTAAAAATTACTTGCCTACCCGCACAACACTTTTCAGGACGTGGTTTGAAAGATAGAAATGCCACATTGTGGTCTGGTTTTATGATTTCGAGCGAAACTTCTGGGCATGTTTATTTTGCGGGAGACTCTGGTTATGCCTCTTTTTTCAAGCAAATTGGCGATAAATTTGGCAAAATACGCTTGGCTTTGATTCCGATTGGTGCATACAAACCCGAATGGTTTATGGGTAATATTCATTGTTCAC
>JAYTUR010000439.1:0-6872 GCA_043744475.1 Saprospiraceae bacterium
GTTCCTGAACTGAATGATTGGGTTGAAGTGAAACTTTGCACGAAAGCTCTTCGTACTGTTTCTAAACTCGGTTTGTTTGAGTATGTCAAAAAATTACAAAAAAAAGGTTCTGACATCGGTTTTGAATTAGATGGCGGAGAAGGCTGTTAAAATTTGTTCGTACACATATATATATGGTGTCTCTTTTTTCACCTTTATATTCGTGAACGACATTCAATAAAGATTTTCAATAGAATAAAATGGCAAAGAAATCAAAAGGTAATCGCATCCAAGTAATCATGGAGTGTACCGAACACAAAGCATCAGGAATGCCAGGCACGTCACGTTACGTGACGCAGAAGAATCGTAAGAACACGCCTGAGCGTTTAGAACTTAAAAAGTTCAATGCAGTTTTGAAAAAAATGACTGTACATCGCGAAATCAAGTAATGACTATCGGTCATTATTGATTCACTTTTCAGTATTCTATTTTCAATAAGCAATATAATCATCAATAGAAATATAAGTCATGGCAAAGAAAGTATCAAAAAACGCAAGGGTTGCGCAACGTGCTGCAAATGCAGGTTCAGGCAAAGACCATGTTCGCGTCATCAAGAGTATCAAAAATCCTGAAACAGGTGCTTACACCTTCAAGGAAGCCATCATTCACAAAGAAAAAGTGAAAGAGTGGTTCGCTACAACAAAATAAATCCTCTTGAAAACAAGGGCTTTTATGCTGAAAGTATCATTTCATACCCCTCAGTATATATCACTTGTTTCAGACCAACATAAATTTTTGAGCATTACATTTGACTTCAAATGTTGCTGAAAGGCTTTTTCTTCAACTGAAGGAAAAGCCTTTCCCTATTTTACGCCAATAATTTAATAATCAATCAATATGAGTTTTTTCAATAAATTTTTCAACCGCGAAAAGGAACAAGACCTCGACAAGGGTTTAGAAAAAACCAAAGAAGGTCTTTTTGGTAAAATTTCACGTGCCATCGCAGGCAAATCTGAAGTTGATGAAGAGGTTTTAGACGAATTGGAATCTATCCTCATTGCCTCCGATGTCGGTTTGGAAACGACTGTCAAAATTATTGAACGCATCGAAGCACGCGTCAAGCGCGATAAGTATATCAATACAGATGAGCTAAATTTTATTTTAAAAAATGAAATCGTCAATCTTTTATCTGAGAACAATACCGCAGAAGCTGAAGACTTTGATATACCGCTTTTGGCAACGGGTCGTCCTTACGTTATGCTCGTCGTCGGTGTCAATGGCGTTGGCAAAACAACAACAATTGGTAAATTAGCTCATCAATTGACCCAACGTGACTATCGCGTGGTGATTGGTGCAGCAGATACGTTCAGAGCAGCCGCTGTTGACCAATTGAAAATATGGGCTGACCGTGTGGGTTGTGAATTTTATTCAAAAGGCATGAACGCTGACCCTGCTGCCGTTGCCTACGAAACGGTGGCTTATGCCAAAAAGTACAATTGCGATGTCGTTATCATTGACACTGCAGGGCGTTTGCACAACAAAAAAGGTTTGATGGATGAATTGGGTAAAATAAAAAGGTCTATTAGTAAAAGCCACGAAGGAGCACCCAATGATGTCATGTTGGTTTTAGACGCTTCGACGGGTCAAAATGCTATTGAACAAGCCAAACACTTTACGGAAGTGACCGATGTGTCTTGTTTAGCATTGACAAAACTTGACGGTACAGCAAAAGGCGGCGTGGCTATCGGCATCAGCGACCAATTCAAAATTCCGATTAAATACATCGGTGTGGGTGAGGCCATTGACAAACTGCAAATCTTTAACAAACAAGCGTTTGTGGATTCGATGTTTAAGTAAGAAATAGTATATCAACTTTCCAAAAGTTAAAAACTTTTGGAAAGTTTTGTACAAAATACCCCCCTCAGTATTTTTAGTAAAAGACAGAATTTTGATTGATAAAACCCCAATTTCGTAACTTTTTTCTTACTGTACGAAAGTTGTTGCTGACAGAAAAGTCCGTTAGGACTGTCTCCGTTTATAGAATAATCAATGAAAAATGTGTCATAAGGTGCGTAGCACCGTCACCGTATCGTCTTCAAATAGGAAAAACAAGGGGTCGGTGCTACGCACCTTAGAAAAATCGAGGTTTATCGGTTTTCTATAAACGGAGACAGTCCTAACGGACTTTTCTGTCAGCAACAACTTTTCTACAATAAGACTTTTTTCAATAAAAAAGGTTTAAATTTGTAAAAAATATCTCATCATTTCACTACACAATTGCCGATTACAATGATTAGAAGTCTGTTAAAATTAGCATTTATTGCCATTATTTGTATCGTTGTTTACAACCGTTTTTTCGGTACAGATACAGAACAAGAACAATCAAAACGCATATTCAAAGGTGTTGGTTCTGTATTTACAGAGGTTCGGGGTTTGGTCAGTTCCGAAAGAGATAAATTCGATGCAGGTAAGTACGATGCCGCTTTGGACAAAATGCAAACCATCATAGGTCGCTTGAAAAATCATGCAGGCGATAAAAATGACAGTCAACTCAATCGTCAAATCGCTGACCTTGAACGCCGCAAAGCACAACTGCAACGTGATGTAGATGCTGCCCCAGCTACGGATTCTGGGTATCAAAAAACGCCTGATAAAGTCAAAAAATACAGTGATATGGCTAAACAAATGGAGAGCCTAACCAATGATATTCAACGACTTGTCAACAAAGTTGCTCCAGATGAGCAGTAATTGATTTGCAAAATTTACGGACGATGAAGTTTTGAACTTCGTCGTCTGTAAGCGATAAACGGATAAAAATCCTTCTCGATAATATTTCGGGAAGGATTTTTTTTGTTTTCGGCAAATTTTACAAAAAAATACTGAGGGGGGTGTTAACTTTCCGAAAATTTTGAATCAGGCTATTTTTTAAAAATAAAAACCATATCTAAGTATGAAGAAAGGAATTTTATTAGTTTTTGCATTAATTGTGAATCTAACACTTAACTACGCACAAACCAAACGTGTATTAGTGTTTTCAAAAACAGCAGGCTTTCATCATGCCTCCATCAAAGAAGGGAATCAATTTCTCATGGATTGGGGTAAGAAGGAAAATGTTACTATTGACACGTCTTCTAATTCTGATGTTTTCACAGATGAGAATTTGAAACGCTACAATGCCGTTGTGTTTTTGAATACAACGGGTGACATTTTGAATCCAGCCCAACAGATTTTTTTTGAACGTTATATTCAAGCGGGCGGTGGCTATGTCGGCATCCACGCCGCTTCCGATACAGAATATAACTGGCCCTGGTACAACGACTTAATGGGTGGTTTTTTCAATGGACACCCCGGCAATCCGAATGTGCAAGTCGGCAAAATGACGGTTGTGGACAAAACACATGTTTCGACTAAGCATTTGCCAGAGACTTTTGACAAAAAAGATGAGTTTTACAGCTTCAAATCTTTAAAAACAGACATCCTTCATTTTCTCATTACGGTTGATGAAAAAAGCTATAAAGAGGGCAAAATGGGCGATTTTCACCCCATGTCATGGTATCATGAATACGACGGTGGCAAGGCATTTTATACCAATTTTGGGCATACACCTGAAACATTTACGACTGAAACACCCATTATGACGCATATTACTGAGGGGTTAAAATATGCGATGGCTGAAAAATTGGATTATGCTAAAGCCCATTCTGTTGTGCCGCCCGAAGAGAATCGTTTTGAAAGAACGACTTTAATCGGCAACTTAAATGAACCGACAGAATTAGCAACGATGCCCAACGGTAAAGTCATTTTTGTAGAGCGCAAAGGGCGCATCATGGTTTACAACCCAACATCGGGCGAGACAAAAGAGGCAGGACGTATGCCTGTTTACACCAAATTTGAATATGGTTTGATGGGTGTGGGCGTTGACCCAAATTTTATGAAAAACAATTGGGTTTACTTTTATTACACACCAGACGAAACGCGGGAAGTGACAAAAGACCAATTTTTGTCGCGTTTTACCTACGATAATATACGTGATACAGTGTTGATGAATACTGAAAAAGTCCTGTTGCGTATTCCTGTCAAGCGGATTGAATGTTGTCATACAGGCGGCTCAATTGATTTTGACAAGGAAGGTAATTTGTTCCTGTCGAGTGGTGACGACACCAATCCTTTTGCTTCTGATGGTTTTGCCCCTATTGATTTTCAACCAAATCGTGAAGGTTGGGATGCTTTGCGCTCATCGGGAAATACGAATGATTTAAGAGGTAAAATATTGAAAATCAAGCCTTTGGACGACGGTACTTATACCATTCCAAAAGGCAATCTGTTCCCCGAAGGTACGCCCAACGCCCGTCCTGAAATCTACGTTATGGGTTGCCGCAATCCTTATCGCATTGCTGTTGACAAACGTTCAGGGTATGTGTATTGGGGCGATGTAGGTCCTGACGCAGGTAAAGCCAATAAAGATAGAGGTCCAGACGGTATTGTAGAATTTAATCAAGGTAGAAAACCCGGTTTCTATGGCTGGCCCATTTTTACGGGCAATAATTTCGCTTATAATCACTACGATTTTGCAGCCAAAAAGTCGGGTGAAAAATACGATGCGAAAAAACCAATCAACGACTCGCCGAATAATACAGGCTTAAAAGAATTGCCTCCGGCTACTCCTGCATGGATTTGGTATGGCTATGGCGCATCAAAAGAGTTTCCGTGGGTGCAAACGGGTGGCGCAAACCCCATGGCAGGTCCTGTTTATTATGCTGATGATTATCCCGACAACAAAGACAAATTGCCAAAATATTTAGACGGCAAATTTTTAGCTTATGAATGGATGCGCGATTGGATTTACCTTGTTTCGATGGATAAACAAGGTAATTATACTGGCGCAGAGCGTTTTATGCCCTCTACGAAATTTTATCACCCGATGGATATGGCAATGGCAAGCGATGGTACGCTCTTCGTTTTGGATTATGGTATGCAGTGGTTTGCCCAAAATGAAGAAGCCACTTTGTCGCGTATTACCTTCAATGCGGGCAATCGCAAGCCTTTGGTGAAAATGAAAGCGGATAAAAAAGCAGGTGCAAAACCGCTTAAAGTTCAGTTTTCTTCAGATGGAACGATGGATTATGACGGCGACGCACTCACCTATTCATGGAATTTTGGCGAAGGCATACCCCTCAGTAATTTGCCCAATCCAAAGATAAATTTCAAGAAAGCAGGTGAATACAATGCCGTTTTGACAGTAACAGATGTTGCGGGCAACAAAAGCACATCGAGTACGATTATCAAAGTGGGCAATGCCGAACCGGACGTGAAAATTGTCGTAAATGGCAATAAATCCTTCTTTTTAGGCAATAAAATCAACTATACCGTTAACGTAAAAGATAAAGAGGACGGTAAAATAGGTAAAGGCATCGCACCCGAAGATGTGGTTGTCAACATCAATTACCTTGAAGGCTACGACAAAACGATGCTCGAACAAGGGCATAAATCCAATGTCGGTTTGGCATTGGGCAAACGCCTCATTGATTTGTCGGATTGCAAGTCTTGCCATTTTCCCGATAAGAAAAACATCGGTCCTTCTTATATGGATATTTCAAAAAAATATCCTTCAAGCGGCACAAATATCAGAATGTTGGCACAAAAAATCATTCAAGGAGGCGGTGGCGTTTGGGGTGAACAAGCGATGGCGGCGCATCCGCAGATTTCAGATGGCGATGCGAGAACGATTTCGGAATACATTTTATCCTTGAAAGATGCCAAAAAAGCATCATTGCCGCCACAAAACAACTATGAAGCGGTGGCACACAAAGGGAAAAAAGACGGCGCGTATATCATTCAAGCCACTTACAGCGATAAAGGAAACAAAGAAATGGGGGCATTGACGACAACAGATATGGTCGTGTTGCGCAGCCCTAAAATCAAAGCCGTTTCTTATGACGATGCCAAAGACATCAGTAAATTTACGGTTGAACAACTCGGTGGCGAGGTCGCTATTGCGACGGCGGATAATGCTTATTTAAGTTTCAATGAAATGGACCTCACAGGTATTCAGTCCTTGTCTATTGGTGCATTTTCGCAAAAAGCCAATTCCGTAGGGGGAAAAATCGAAGTTCATATCGGTAGTCCAACAGGGGCATTATTGGGCAGTGGCGACATACCCGCCGATAACCTTGCACCGCTAAAAATTGTGTTAAACAAACCGCCAAAAGCACCCATGCCTTCAACATTGTTTATCGTTTGCAAGAATCCAAATAATGATGGTAAATCGCTTTTTGTTTTAAGTAGTATTGAATTTTTAGATAAGTAAAGCCTATTATTTTTTATTTAATAAAAAAGATTTAAAGAAAAAATATTTTACAATCTATTGATTATCATTATTTTGTAAAATATTTTTTCTTTAAATCTTTTCTTTTTTCTTTCTACTTAATTTGTATTTTTACCCAAAATATAACACTTATTAACTGCTAAAACAAGTTCATGAAAATAATGCCTTTCCGCGCTGTTGCGCCTAACTTAGACAAAGTACCCCATTCGAGCGATTTTTTTGATACGGTCAAATACCGTTATCACGAATATGCTGACGAAGGCTTGTTTCAACCTACTGAACCCGAAGCGATTTACATTTACCAAATCAAAGATGCAAACGGACATAAAAGAAATGGCTTAGTGGTGGCGACGGACATTGCGGAATATTTTAATGGCAATATGAAGCCACATGAAAAAACCATCGTGACTAATGAAGACCTTCAATCAGAACTGTTGCACACGCGCGGTGCAGCCATAAAACCCATACTGTTAAGCTATTCGCCAATCCCTGAACTTAATGACTTGATTACCAATTATATAGAAACGCATAAAAAATTTTATGTCATAGAATTAGGGCTTGAAAAGCA
>JAYTUR010000440.1:0-1788 GCA_043744475.1 Saprospiraceae bacterium
GGTTTGCAAATGCCACAGATTTTGAGCAGCGCAGCCCTATTAACGTTCTATGCCGCGAATGTCAATGCGTGTTATCCTTTTTTAACTAAAGGGGCAGCCAATTTAATCGTCAGTTTTGGTTCAGATGCCTTGAAAAAGACTTATTTGCCCAATATGTTCGATGGTTCATGGCAAGGCACAATGGCGATGACAGAGCCACAAGCGGGTTCATCCTTGACGGATTTGACTTCATCAGCTGAACCCACAAATACTGAGGGGGTCTATAAAATCAAAGGACAAAAGATTTTTATCTCTGGTGGTGACCATGATGCGGCTGAAAATGTCGTTCATCTTTTATTGGCGCGCATTGATGGTGCGCCTCTGGGTACGAAAGGTATTTCGCTTTTTGTTGTACCTAAATATCGTCCTGAAAACGGTATACTGCTTGAAAATAACGTTACAACAGCCGGTATTTATGGTAAAATGGGGCAAAAAGGCTATATAGCAGCCCACTTGATGTATGGCGAACAAGGCGACTGTTTGGGCTATTTGGTCGGTGAACCCAATAAAGGTTTGATGTATATGTTTCAAATGATGAATGAGGCGCGTATCGGGACTGGGCTTGTGGCAGCAGGACAAGCTTCGGCGGCTTATTACACCTCTTTGAAATATGCGAATGAACGTCCGCAAGGTCGTTTGGCGAGTAGTAAAAGTCCACTTGAAGCACCTGTTTTGATTGTCGAACACGCGGATGTACGCCGTATGTTATTGTTCCAAAAGGCGACTACTGAGGGGGGCATTGCCTTGTTGATGCAGTGCAGTTACTATGCTGATTTGGCACATGTGGGTACGCCCGAAGAAGCCAAAAATGCGCATCTTTTGCTTGAATTATTGACACCTATTGCCAAATCTTATCCTTCAGAAATGGGTATTCAGTCCGTTTCGGCGGGTATTCAGACATTGGGTGGTGCAGGATATTGCGATGATTATCCGCTTGAATTACTCTATCGTGATATACGTGTTAATGCAATTTATGAAGGCACAACAGGCATTCATGGGCTTGACATTTTAGGCAGAAAGGTATCCATGGTCAATGGAAAAGCGTTTGAGCTGTTTAAAAATGAATTAAATGCCACCATTACTGAGGGGGGGCAATCTGACAAAACAGCGATTTTTGCTACTATTTTGGCAGAAAATATGACGAATTTGACCATTTTAACGCAAAAAATACTTGAAAATGGACAAGAGAGTGGGGCAGAAGTGATGTTGGCTGATGCGACTTTGTATCTCGAATATTTTGGCTTAATTGTCGTGGCGTGGATGTGGTTGAAACAAGGTATTGCTGCTGATAAAGCCTTGATGAAAGGTGTTGAAGGCGCAGATGATAAACTGTTTTATGAGAGCAAACTCGTGACGATGCGCTACTTCTTTGAATATGAATTGCCAAAAACAAAAGCATTACACGAACAATTATCAAATTTCGATAAATTGACAGTGAGTTTGGATAGTGCTGTTTTGGTTTAATTGTTTTGCCCAACACGAATTACACGAATTTTACGAAATGTAATTCGTGTAATTCGTGTCAGACAAAATCCTTTAGTTACGTTTTATGAATTAGCGTAGCGGCAATAATACCCATCGAAACAGCGGCATTTAAGGATTCTGCACCGCCACCGCCCGGAATTGTAATTTTGTAATCGGCTTCTGAAATAATATTTTCAGAAATACCATTGCCTTCGTTGCCGATGATGATGATGCCGTGTTTAGGAAATGTGTTTTTTTCAAAAATATTATCCCCCCTCAGTATAG
>JAYTUR010000441.1:0-1783 GCA_043744475.1 Saprospiraceae bacterium
CACAACGTTAAGTCTGATTTAAAGCTAAAAAACCGCTTTATTGGCACTATCATAGGTCATTTCACAACTGATGAATTTGCTTTTTTTGCAGAAAATGAAGCGGAATTGATGCGTCGGATGACGGATTTATTGGTGCAACGGCTGCAATCAACGATTGAGAAATAGACTTACGCTAAAATCGTAACGCCTCCAAAATTCCCTCATCCACCAAATTTGGCAACGTCACTTTCAAATCTGAATTTTCAGCCATTGCCCTTTCTATTGCAGCGATAGAACCCATATTACGTGCCCACGAACGCCTTGCTATGCCGTTATTGACATCCCAAAACAACATTTGGCGTAAACGCCTTTCTGCATCGGCAGAGCCATCGAGTACCATTCCGAAACCGCCATTGATGACTTCACCCCAACCCACGCCGCCGCCATTGTGCAACGAAACCCATGTCGCACCCCGAAAAGCATCGCCGACGAAATTATGCACCGCCATATCTGCTGTAAAACGTGAGCCGTCATAGATATTCGACGTTTCCCGAAAGGGTGAATCCGTACCTGAAACGTCGTGGTGGTCGCGCCCTAAAACGATAGGTGCACTGATATCTCCCGCAGCAACAGCATCGTTGAAGGCTTGTGCAATACGTATCCGCCCTGCGGCATCGGCATACAAAATGCGCGATTTTGAACCGACGATGGGAATGTTTTTATCCGCCGTTTCAATCCATAAAAGATTGTCTGCCAATTGGTTGCAAATATCGTCTGTGGCATCTTCGAGGAGACCCCTCAGTATATCGGCGGCTATTTTGTCTGTTTTGTCCAAATCCGCTTTGTCGCCAGAGGTACAAACCCAACGGAAAGGACCAAAGCCATAATCAAAACACATCGGTCCCATGATGTCTTGCACATAGCTCGGATATTTGTAAATGCCTTCTGCTTTGTTTTCAAAAACATCGGCATCAGCGTCACCGGCTTCTTTCAAAAAGGCATTGCCATAATCAAAAAAGTACATACCACGTGCCGATAAATGATTGATTGCTGCCACATGACGACGCAACGTTTTGCGGACTTCGTCCATAAATGTGGGTTTGTCGTTGACCAATAAGTCTTTAGCTTCGTCAAAAGTATAACCAATGGGCGTGTACCCGCAATCGTCAATATTATGCAACGAAGTTTGGTCACTGCCAATTTCAACATTGACCCCCTCAGTAACGAAGCGTTCCCACAAGTCCACAATGTTGCCATGATAGACGAGTGCAACGCCCATTTTTTCTTTTTTATAAAAAGCTATTTTTTCTAATAATTGCTCTAAGTTATTGAATACCAATTCCTTTTGAATATAACCATCATTGATGCGTTGCTGAATAGCATCATAATCCACTTCTGCCAAGATGCCGGTGCAACCAACAATGACCGCCGCTAAAGCCTGTGCGCCCGACATACCGCCCAAACCCGAAGTGACAAAAAGTTTACCTTTCAAATCGTCATAGCCTTGTAAACGTCCTGCATTGAGCAATGTCAATGTCGTGCCATGCACAATGCCTTGCGGACCAATGTACATAAACGAACCCGCCGTCATTTGCCCGTATTGCGTCACACCGAGCGCATTGTATTTATTCCAATCCTCTTTTTTTGAATAATTGGGAATCATCATGCCATTTGTTACAACAACCCGCGGTGCATCTGCATGACTTGGAAACAAACCCAATGGATGACCTGAATACAAGACAAGTGTTTGATTATCAGTCATTTCTGACAGGTATTGCATCACCAAAAGGTATTGCGCCCAATT
>JAYTUR010000442.1:0-6825 GCA_043744475.1 Saprospiraceae bacterium
GCTATTCCACTGAGGGGTATGGTTTTGCGGAGATAAACGCCGTGTCGAAAAAAGCTGCCATCGCTGTCTATGCGTTTCAAAATGTCCATCCATCTATCCAACAAACGGTCGAACCCCTCAGTATTATTGACTTTATAATCCAAATGTATGTTGCCGTCCAACCATTGCACGCGATTATCAGGGTCAGGCAAGTCTTCGCCTGTAAACCACCAATCCACCGCATGTTCAGCCATTTCTTCTAAAACCGCATCGGGTGTGAAGAATGGCGCACTGCTTGCGAGCATTTCTTTATTGCTTTTGCCCATTAATTGGATGCAGCCCATGGGGTATTTGTAGTCGGCTTCGCCGAAATAAAAATCGGTTATGGCAAGCGTTTTTTGAAAGACTGTCGGATTCTTTTTGGTGCTGATGCCCAACATAGCGGCATTTTGGTGCTTCATAAAGTTGCGTCCAACTTGACCGCTTTTGTTGGCTAAACCATTTGGATGTTTGTCATTTGCCGATTTTAATAACAAGACCGCAGAATTGACCGCACCAGCGGCAACAATAACAATGGGTGCATCAAAGACATGAATAATATTATCAATAATTGTTTCAACGCCGACAATTTTATCCCCTGTGGCATTGGTTTTCAGCTTTTCGACCTTAGCATTTATGAGCAAAGTGATGTGGCTTTGATTCATAATCGGTCTAATGGCATTGATGTCGCTGTCCGCTTTGGCGTGTACCAAACAAGGGAAACCGTCGCACGTATTACAGCGAATGCAAGGGCTGTTCAAAGGGTCTTTTTCATCCAATTTTATACCCATCGGAATATCAAAAGGATGCAAACCCAAACCTTGCAAAGCATCACTGACTTCTTGAATACGGGGTTCATGGCTGATGCCAACGTAAGGAAAAGGCGTAGTACGCGGCGGTTCGGTCGGGTCTCTTCCTTCCCGACCATGTACATTGAATAACAGTTCAGCCTTTGTGTAAAACGGTTCAAAATCAGCATATTTTATAGCCCATGCAGGACTGATGCCACCAGCATGTTCTATTTCCTCAAAATCCTTTTCGCGCAAGCGAAATAAAGCCGCACCATATACTTTGGTATTGCCACCAACCCAATAGCCCGTACCGGGATGCAAATCTTTATCCCCCTCAGTCTTCCAGACCTCTTTGGTGTGGTAGCGTTCCTTATCGAAGACTTCGACGGTGTCCCAATTTTCCTTTTCACGCGGTAAGAAAGAACCACGTTCAAGTATCAAAATGTCTTTACCGCTATCGGCCAATGTATGTGCTATCGTGCCGCCGCCTGCACCCGTGCCAATAATGATGATATCGTATGTTGTTCTCATCGTTTTGATTAAAGTTACATGATTATTTAATTCGTCACAGCTTCACCATTGACCTTATTTAAGATATTGTTTTCCTGTTGTACGGACTTTAAAATATCGGACATATACTCTGTTTGTATTTGTTGAATCTCTAAAAGTTTTTGCCCTTGATAGTTAATCAAATGGTCTATCTTCTCATGCAACATGCGTATTTCTACTTCGGCTTTGAGGTTTGTTTTATAATCACTGTACGCATGAATGCGGTCTTTTTCAGATTGTCGGTTTTGGCTCATCATAATGATGGGTGCTTGAATGGCTGCCAAACAGGACAATATCAAATTCAAAAAGATAAAAGGATAGGTATCAAAACCGTTTTTTACAAGTGAGTTGATCACCATCCACAACATCAGAAAGAAGAAAAAAGACAGGATAAACGTCCAACTACCCCCAAACAAAGCAATCTTATCAGAGAGCTTTTGACCAAACGTCAAGACCGTTTTTTCATCGTCTAAAAGGCTGTGCGAGATGATTTCATGATCCATCAAGCTCTTAATGATTTGTTTTTCAAGGGCTGTCGTTTCGTCATTGTCGTTATTGATAATCTGTTCGATATAGTTTTGACGATATTCATTGAGACTTTCAATAGAAATATAGGACCCCTCAGTAAAATCGGGAAAATCTTTCTTTATTAAATTGAAAATAGGTGGACGTACTGCTGCCCCAACCCGAGCTTCATCGGCGGTGCATATCTTTTTTGATACAAAACAAGTGACATTTTCCATTGTGTTGATACTATTTTGGTTAGTGAATGACAATAACTTGACGCAAGTTCAAAACTTGCGTCAAGTTTTTATTTATTAACCACCCGTTGAGAATCCTTCAAAAACAGTCATGCCGCCATCAATGAAAATACTCGCACCAGTGATATAATCCGAATCATCAGATGCTAAAAATACCGCTAATTTGCCAATATCCGATGGTTGACCAATACGATTGTAAGGAATCAGCGTCATCAAACTGGCTAAGGCTTGTGGGGTATTCCATGCACCTGTATTAATCGGCGTTTGAATCGCACCCGGGCAAATGCTGTTGACACGTATTTTGCGGTCGCCATATTCTTGCGCCAATGATTGCATAAACATCCGAATCGCACCTTTTGAGGAGGCATAATTGACATGCCCTGACCAAGGAATAATTTCATGCACAGAACTCATACAAATGATTTTACCCAATGCACAAGAGCGTTCAGGTACTAAGCCACGCCTCAAAAACTCTCTGACAGCCTCGCGCGCGCAAAGGAATTGCCCTTTTAGATTGACATTCATGACCATATCCCATTGGTCAACGGTCATTTCTTCAAATTTGGCATCGCGTTGCAAACCTGCATTGGCAATGAGAATATCTACTGTTCCGAATGTTTGGACAGCTTCTTGAAACATAGCTATCACTTGCGCTTCATTGCTCACATCAGCTTGGATGGCGATGGCATTGCCGCCAGCGGCTTTTATTTTGTCAACGACAGCCTGCGCAACTTCGGGTTTTGAGACATAATTGACGACGACATTTGCCCCTGCTTCGCCCAATGCGTAGGCACAGCCCTCGCCGATACCTGAATTTGCGCCCGTGATGAGGACCGTTTGTCCCGTCAATTGTTTTCTCGTTTGGAGGGTGGATGGGTTATTTTCCATAGGTATTTTAAATGTTTATTAATGGTGAATAATTGAATGAAAGATTGTAAATATACAACGTCTTGACAATCAACTCATTACTATTTATCATTCAACAAAGTTTTTATTCGATTTCCGTCAAAAAAAATTGAAGTGGTTCTAATCCAAACCACTCCAATTACAAAGCAAAAACATCAACGCAATAAAAAAGTATTAGTGTTCAGAATGCTACTCAGTTAAATGTTGTAGTTTTATAGAAAGACTGCTGTTAAAAGAATTAATGACTGATGTTACGCAAGGAACAACAGACTGACTGTTTCTCGCTTCGCTCGAAATGTGTGCTTTGACGTTTTTTTTTAGACCGAAGTTAATTTTGAATCGTTTTAGGATTCAAAATTAACTTCGGTCTGATAGGTTCTTTTTCTTGTACGCTTTTTTTGCGAAGCAAAAAACGGGGCGAAATCTGTTTAATGCGTAACATCAGTTAATTATTGTTTACACCTTGACCACCGCCTTGACCGGCTCGTTGACCGCCACCATGATTTCGCTTTTTGCCTGGACCTCTATTTTCGCCGTTTTCAGCATCCATTCCTTTGTGGGCTTTGGCAAGCGTCGCTTGTTGGTCGGTTGTAAGAACCGTTTTCAACTCATTGTCTTGCGCGAGTTTGATGCCTTGCATTTTGTTTTGCATCGCAGAACGGTCTTGCGATTGAGCCATGCCTTTCATCAAATCGGCGCGTTGCTGACTGTATTTGAGATTGATAGTTTTAACCTTTGCAACCTGATCGGTTGTGAGGTTGAGCATTTTTGTTTGGCGTTGGGTTTCTTTATCTGCCATTTCTTGCGCCGTTGGCATCGTGCGGTTTCCTTTATCGCCTTGTCCATGGTTAGCTATCGCTGTTTGTTGCGCTTTTATGGAAAGAACGGATACAAATAACATCATGACCATAAAACAGAATTTTTTCATCTTGAATTTTTTAAATTTTTTTATACACATTTTAAATAAGTCGTTAGTTAGTTTAAGGCTTGAGCACCCCTTTAAGCACCTCCTCAGTAATTGTACTAAAACATGAACAAATATACGGTCAAAAGGAAAGCTTGAACCATTGAAAACACCCCAAACAGGCAATAATTGAAATGAAACGGGCAAAACAAAGGTTAATAGGAGGCAACAGGGATTTAACGATTTTTATATTAACGTGAGTTCGGAGATATTACTGGTTCTTTTTCGCTGCGCTCAAAAATAAGCTCAACCCAATAGATTTCTTACTCGTACGCCTTTCGAGCGAAGCGAGAAACAGGCGTGATTGTATATCCGAACTCACGTTATATTATGTGTCCTTTTTGATACTGTTGCAGAAAAAAAAAGTGATTTCCTCATGAAATCACTTCCTCTAAACCAAACCTCACTTAGGAAAAACCCTTATTTCTATTATGGCAAAATACCTTTATTCATTCAATTTTGTTTGTAATTTTAAGCAAAGGTAATGCCCTCAACCCGACATTATGGCAATGAAATACGCCCAAAAGGGCAAATTAAAGGGTGAAACGGGCAAAGGGAAAGGTGATAGGGCATTGAGTATTCTGCCGTTTGTGTAGCTTCAGTCAATAATATTTTTTAACCACTTTATACTGAGGGGCCTCATTCAATAAGTTTTCGGATGGGTGCTTAATAGTATACCTTTCCAAAAGTTCAAAATTTTTGGAGAGGTTATCCTTGAGCTTCTTGTCCAAAGCTATTCACCCATCAAAATGCCTGTTTCATCTTGATTTATGTCCATTTGGAAGGATAATACTGTCGCATTTTGAGGGAGATGAGACATTTTTGTCTCATTGAATTGGATTAACCTCATGGGCGGATATGTGCAAGCCTTATCGTTTGCTATCCAACCATTTTGTGAAATCTGTGGCTTTTGCTTTGCTGATGATAATATTTTCAGGTACATGGGTATGTGTTTTAACGAACAGCTTTCGCGCAAAATAGGTCTCTACTTCTTTTATAATGCGTCGGTTGATCAAAAACTGGCGATTGGCACGATAGAAATCATGTGGGTTGACTTCTTTTTCAAGGCTTTCTAAGGTGTAATCGGTCATATAAGTATCGCCTTTGATGGTGTAAAGCATGGTTATTTCATTTTTAATATAGAAAAATGCCACGTTACTGATGTCAACGGGTATGAGTTTGCCGCCTTTAGAGACTAAGAAACTGGATTTATAGTTTTGTTTGCTGTTCAATATTTTTGACAAGGCATCTAAATCAATGGGAAAAGAAGCGGTTGATGCGGTATCCACAGACGACTCTTTAACAGGGTTTGAGGCTATCGAAAAATTAAACAAAGTTTTTACTTTTTTAAGGGCTGCGCTCACCGTTTGCTCGTCAAAAGGCTTTAAGATATAGGCGACGCCGTTGGTTTTGAAGGCTTCAATGGCATATTCATCATAAGCGGTACAAAAAATGATGGGACTTTTGACGGCTACTTTATCGAAAATATCGAAACAACTGCCATCAGCGAGGTGAATATCCGAAAAAATGAGGTCGGGTTGCGTGTTTTTGAAAAAATCAATGCTTCCTTCTACTGTATCAATCGTTTCTAAAATAATAACATCGGGTTCTAATTTGCGCAATATAAATTTCAGTTCTCTTGCGGTAATAGGCTCGTCTTCGATGATGACAATTTTCATGAATAAAAAATATTTATAGCTTACAAGTAGCGGTAATAAAAACTAAAATTACGCAAACTTCATCAAGAATAGAATGACAACCCATATAAAAAGAGTAACTTTTCGTTTTTCTCGCTCTAAAAATGAAATAGTTGAGATGTTGAATTTAAAACAACAAAAAATCGAAATCAGCTTAATGCTTTGTTTCGGCTTGAGTATCATATCATTGGCTCAGCAATACTTTGATTCCGATCGGCAAAGGTGGACATTCTTTATTATTCCTTTTTGGATTATTTTCCTGAATTTACTTTTTATGTGGTTTTTGGTGTTTCGTTTTTTAAAACCCAACTCCGAAAAACCCTTGTTGTATCAGAATAGAGATATTGTTTTGACACTGGGGCTTTCGCTGCTGCTGCTTTTTTTCTTGGCTGTTTTGGGTTTCAATCTTGAAAACCACTTCTTTGGCGAAGTCGAAGGGATTACCTTTCAGAGGTATCAGTTGATTTATATTTTCAGAGGGTTTTTCCTTTTTGGGTTGGTCATTTTATTCAAATTTCTGATTGATAACCGCGAGATGCGGCAAGTCTATTCTAAAGAAACACAAGAACTGCGAGAAGCCAATTCGCGCGCCCAATTTGAAATTTTGAAGCAACAAATAAACCCACATTTCCTTTTTAATGCCCTCAGTACGCTCAAAAGTTTGATTCGTATTCAAGACCCGAATGCCGAAAAATTTGTCATGAATCTTTCAGATGTCTATCGAAAACTACTACAACAGCGGGGGCAAGAGTTTATTCACTTGGAGGACGAAATGGAGATTGTAGAGTCCTATCTTTTTATGCAAAAAATGCGCTTTGAAGAAAATTTGAAAGTGGAAACAACCATCAGTCCTATCTACAAAAACGCATTTTTGCCGCCTTTTGCTTTACAATTATTGATTGAGAATGTTATCAAACACAATATTATTTCTCGGTCTAAGCCTCTAACCATTCGTATTTTTACAACCAACCAACGGCGGATAGTCATAGAAAACAGCTATCAACCCAAAACGAATAATATCGAAGAATCAACAGGTTGGGGACTGTCAACCCTCGTCGAGCGCTTTAATATGTTCACAAAAGAGCCTGTTGAAATCCTAAAACAAGACGCTGTGTTTCGGGTTTCTTTACCTTTATTGA
>JAYTUR010000443.1:0-1781 GCA_043744475.1 Saprospiraceae bacterium
ACATAATCGAAGTTTTCAGCCTTTAAATCTGTGGAAATCTCCGAAACATCTTTTTCTATTGTCCACACTTTCTGAATGTATGGATTGTTATCCACAATGCTTTTGAAATTATTTTTAGTCAAAAAATGCACTTCTGCGCCCAACTGTTTATGGACACAACGGACAACGGGTGTCGTCAGAACAATATCACCAATAGAAGAAAAACGAATAATCAATATTTTCAAAACACCTAATTGAAGTATGAATGTAAAAATGAAAGCGTAAAATTCGTGAAAGTTTTTTTACATTTTTTTTATAATTTTTAGATTAGTCTAAAAATATTTTTACTTTTGTGAAAAACAATATTATCCAACCCATTTTAATCTGAAACGATGATTTCGCAAACAGAAGAAAATTATCTAAAAGCCATCTATAAAATCAATGAACGCGAAGGCAAATCGGTCAATACCAATGCTATTTCTGCGGCTATGAATACCACCGCCGCTTCAGTGACAGATATGATTAAACGCTTAGCAGACAAGGATTTTATAAATTATGAAAAATATAGAGGTGTTACCTTAACGACTGAGGGAGAGCGTGTCGCAACGGCTTTGGTGCGCAAACACCGCATTTGGGAAGTTTTCCTTTGTGATAAATTGGGCTATTCATGGGACGAATGTCACGACCTCGCCGAACAACTCGAACACATTCAAAGTGTTGATTTGATTGAACGTTTAGACGGTTTTTTAGGTAAGCCTAAATTTGACCCACATGGCGACCCGATTCCTGACCGCGAAGGCAATTACGCTAAAAGACAGCAAATGCTCTTGGGCGAAATGTCAGTTGGTGACAAAGGTGTCATGGTCGGTGTACAAGAACATTCAACGGCTTTTTTGCAACATCTCGACCGCATCGGTTTGGTTTTGGCGGCAAAAGTGGACGTTCTGGAGGTTTTTGAATTTGATAAATCCGTCAAAATTCGGCTCAATGAAACCACCGATTTACTCATCAGTAGTAAAGTAAGTGAAAACGTTTTTGTCAAAATAGGATAATTAGAAATTATTCGTAAAATCTTCAAAATCAATAGAATCTGCATAAATAAGTGATTTTAATGAATAGTAAAAAACAAATTGCTAAAATACCAAAAGGTTGGTTACACGATAATAAAACGCCTTCGTTGCCTGAGGTTTATGCCTCCATAAAAGTACCTGTAACGGGTAGTTTTTGGAAAAAACTCTTTGCTTTTGTCGGTCCAGGGATGATGGTCGCTGTCGGTTATATGGACCCGGGTAATTGGGCAACGGATATTGCAGGCGGTGCGAAGTTTGGTTACACACTTCTTTCGGTCATTCTGATTTCTAACTTTTTTGCGATTTTATTACAACATCTTGCGCTCAAATTGGGCATTGTCACAGGGCGTGATTTGGCGCAGGCTTGTCGCGACGCCTATTCACGACCCTTTGCTTTATCGTTGTGGTTTTTGGCAGAAATAGCGATTGCTGCATGTGATTTGGCGGAGGTTTTAGGGTCAGCGATTGCCTTAAATTTACTTTTTGGAATGCCATTGTGGTTGGGCGTTTTACTCACAGTTTTAGACGTTTTAGTCATTTTGTACTTTCAAAATCGAGGTTTCAGAGTCTTAGAATCCATCGTTATTGGCTTAATTTTTATCATTTTTGCTTGTTTTGGCTACGAAATTCTTGTATCACAACCCAATTTTAAAGACATTGCCGCTGGGCTTTTGCCGCGTAAAGAAATCCTTTTGAACCCCGAAATGCTCTATATTTCCATCGGTATTTTGG
>JAYTUR010000444.1:0-6819 GCA_043744475.1 Saprospiraceae bacterium
AATTCACTGTTAGAAATTGGAGGGCTTTGCATTTTATCGCTTTTGCCGCCATTCTACTAAGAAAAATTAACAAATTAATGAAAGTTTAAACAGCTTCATAATAAAAATTGTAAAAAACCTAAATTCTTTAATTTTTTAAAAACTATAAAAATGAAAAAAGTAATCATGTTCATCGTCATTTTGATGGTATCAAACAACATTTTCACATTTGCACAAGGCGGTTGGTCGTCTTTAAAAGGGTCGGGTAAAACGATTATGTTAAAGCCAGAGGTCATTGATTTTGATAAAATCGAAACGCAAATCAATGCTAAAATAATCGTTGAAATCGGCAAACCCAAGTCATTGTCCATTGAAATAGACGATAATCTGTCCAATTTGTTGACCATCGAACAAGACGACGCGGCGCATAAATTGACCTTCAAATTGGATAAGACCAAATTGGGTAAAAACACGTGGGTTCAAAATGCCAACATCGTTGTTAAGATTTCAATGCCAGAAATGTCTGTTTTTACGCAGCGGTCAAATGGTAAAGCTGATATTTCGGGACTAAATGGGCGGTATTTTCGGGCTGAAAACTACGGCAATGGCGATATTTTACTGAGGGGTGCAAAAGTTGATGTTTTTGACCTCGAATCACGCGGCAACGGTGATGTCAATGCGGCTGATTTGGAAGCGACGAAAGCAAAAATTAGTTTGCAAGGCAATGGTCAAGTGCGTTTTAATGCGGCTAAAACGTATGAAGCAGAACTAAACGGTAACGGTGATATTCAAAATATCGGTGAAGGTCAAGCTACAAAAATTAATAGAGTAGGGAATGGGCAGATTACTGATGAAAAGCAAAAATCGGTGAAGCGTTATCAAGGTGCGGTGGATAATCCGACGGAACAAATCAGAATTAGGTTTCAAAACAACAGTGCTCTCCCTCGTAAAATCGCCTTTATTTTCTACGAACCCAGTAAAAATGGAAGCAATGCTACAGCCATTAAAGTTTTAGCACCTTTAATGAGTGCGACCTTTACGGTTGAAGTGGGTACACGTTTTTATAATGCGAATAGTCAACAAGTGGATACTGTTATGAGTGGCGCGAAGCTGACTGACACACCTTTTTATATCGTTCAAAGCGGAGATAAGGATAAATTGGTGAAGTTGTTTTGAAATTAGCTCTTGTTGTTGTTCAATTGCAATAACTCTTGTGGGTATATGTAACTAATTGCATAGGATAATATATTGATTGGATAGATTTATGGAGAAACAGTGGATTTATACTTTGAAAAAGAAGTAAAACAGTATAAATACTGTATCTTTCGCCTAATTATTGACAAAAAATAAGTTTTTTAAGTAAAAATACCCTCTTATACTGAGGGGTATTTTTAACAACAGCGACGGCGAAGTTTTACACTTTGCCGTCGCTGTTGTTAGTCGTAAAAACGTGTGTCACAGATAATTTTTTTTACCACTGTTTTTTAAAAAAAGCACTAAATCCATTAAAAAAAACAATCAAGCGGATACTTATCATTTAAACAGCCAAACGATAAATGATTATTCATTTTTTAATTATTTGGTGTAAAAAAAGCGCGACAAATTTTACGATACTTAGACCATCTAACACATTATAATCACAATCTTTCATTTTTTAAAATCAAATGACATGGCTTTCATTTTCAAAGGAAACCTATTAGGTTATCTATGCGACGACTGTTTTGAGGCAGTCTCCGAAGTTCAAATCCGCATTTACAGTCCAGAATCAGAACGTGACATCACCGCTGCGGCTGTTGCTGCCACGAAAGACACTTTTCGCTCATTGACAAAGCAACAGGTTGCCGATAAAAGCAATCGCCTTATTGCTGAGGGGATGACCGATTTGGCGGGCAATTTTGAAATTGCTATAGGTGGCAATTACACGGGTGGCGCATTCGACATTGACTTTTATTGCGGCACTGTGCCACGCATTCCGCCTAAACCCAAACGGGATTTCGATCCGCGTCAGTTTCATTTAACAACTATTTTTCCGCAATGGCGACAAACAAGTATTGGTCAACAAGCTGCGGCAGCCGAAGACTATATTTTTGGTTGGCAATATGCGCTGTCCACAAAAATTTGGTGCTTTATCCGGGGTTATTACTTCGATACGTGGACGATTTGTGGGCATTTGACGAATTGCCAAACGCAAGAACCATTGGAAGGCGTAGAAGTCTTTGCTTTCGATGCCGACTTCTTTCAAGACGACAATTTGGGGTCAGCGATAACCGATGCGGCGGGGCATTTTAGGATTGATTATGCATCGAGTGACTTTAGAAAAAACTTCTTATTTCAACTCAATTTAGAAACGGATATTGACGCACCGTTTTTCAGCAGTGGACCCGATGTGTATTTCAAGGCATATTACAATGGCACACCTATTTTAGAGGAAACGTCCGCCAATCGCCGCAAAAATGTCGGTTATTGCTTGTGTGTGCGTTTGTGTTCCACTAAAAATGTCATTCCTGAACACGGCGGAAATATGAGAAGTGCTTGGACAAGTATCGGTTTGGCGTTTAATATTCCAACGGGTTCAATTCTCAATAATTTTGATGCAGACGGGTATGCAGGTACAGCAAAATATGGTTTAACGGGTACGATTCGATTAACAGGTCAAGCACCACACAAACGCGCCAATGGCAACCGTGTCGAGTACCGTTTTCTTGTTAGTCATACGACGACTCCGAACGGTGGGGCAGCACCCGCGTTGAGTAATTTTACGAAAATCATGGGTGTCACATCGGGTTTGTTTGTTTCGTCTTTAGTGGGTAAATTGTCTCAATCGGTCTTTCCTTTTGCCACTTTGAATGTTATTTCGCAACAAAATGACTTCGATACTGAGGGGTGGTTTGATGTCAACAAAGCCATTGAACGGGCTTTAACGGATAACGGCACTGCTTTGTCAGATTTGCCAAATTGGGATTATATTGATGAAGATACGTTGTTGTCGCTCAATACAGCTGCTTTGACAACGGCTCCTGATGTGCCAAACGGTGCCGCCACGGCAGGCAATCCTGTTCCTGTTGGTAATCGGATTGGAATTGAGAAAATTGCGATTCGTTTTGAAGTTCGCGAGGTCGTCAATAAAGCGACGAACAGCTTTGTCACGCTTTTGGGCAGTGGTCAAACCCTTAATTCGGTGGTTGTAAACAATAATGCCGCATTCTTTAAATGCGTGGTGGATGAATTAGTGACTTTGGGCGATTGTTCACCGCTTTCGGGCGATATTCATACGTCTTACACGGTACATCATCCATTATTGAAAGAGGTTTCGATTCATGTCAGAAGCAACAGCGGAGTCATCAATAAGTATTTAAGCGATGGTTTTATTACCTTATCGAACAATACGAATAGTGCTGTGAATCATCGGAATACAGCAGGTTTGAAAATAAACGCTACGCCCAACGACCTTATCAGATGTACTTATCTGTTGACCTATTCTGTGACGCGCCGGTTGCATACGGGGGATAGTGCAGATTCTGCAAATCCACAAGTCATCGCCTTCTTTTATGAATAAAAATAGGTGTATGTTTTAAAGAAAGCCTCGCTTAGTATGGTTGTACTGAGGGGGGCTTTTTTATCTCAAAATTGATTATTCAAATGGGCAATTCTAAGAAACTGTTTTAAAACCTAAACCAGCTCCTAAATTAGAGTTATAAAAAGTTAAAAAAATGACGACTATAAAAATCTTTGAAATAGATATCCCCATTAGTAGGTTTTACTTTTTATCTTATGTTGGCAGTTTGATAATGATTTTTTTGTAATTTTATCATCGCAGTTTAATTTGCAACATACATATTGACTTCAAAATATTAAACGTATATCTTTGTGTGCAAATTGATTTGTAAGATATAGTTAGAATCCTTTCCTATAAACACCTTTCCACCTTATTTTCCCTACAAATTCTATGTATTAGAAACTTTAAAAAGCCGAATTATTCCTATTAAATCCTTTTGGTTATTTTCTAAAAATATCAAAAATGGAAACAATGTTCAAATCTGCATTTTTTGTTTGTCTTGTGTATCTGCTTTTGCTTAATACGGTAAAGAAAACGTTTACACTGACCGCAATCGTTCATCAACAACTGCTCTCAATGTACAAGAGTCGGTTGCCTCATCTGTACAAGGTAAATCTAAAGGGTAAAAAAAGTAACCACCGCCACGACGCAGTTTCGACAAAAAATGCGACAACAGGGTCGTATTGAAAGAGGTGAAACATCTTCTGCTTACGAAATGGGTTGAAATGCCGAGTTTAAATCAAGAATTGAAATCAATTTAATTTCTTTAGTTTAAAAAATCACATCAAATGTCAGAAAACAATTTAGAAAATCGCACACCCAGGAGAGGGTTTATCGGTCTGCTTGCCAGTGGCGCAGCCGCATTAGGACTAACAGCCCTTGTATCTCCTTTACAAGTGAATGCGCAATCCAACAGTGGCGCTAACCCAAAAACGACAGCTGTCGCAAAAAGCGAGGTGGATTTATGGTTTGATAAAATTAAAGGTAAGCACCGCATTGTTTATGATGTACCCCATCCGAATGGCATTTATCCTTTCGCATGGTCCAAAGTTTTTTTGATGTCAAATGCCGCTACGGGCACACCTGAAATGGAATCTAATGCCGTTGTTGTGCTCCGTCACGATGCCATTTGTTATGCTTTTAAGGACAAAATGTGGGAAAAATATCATTTTGCAGAAGTATTCAAAGCAGGAGAACTCGGCATGGGTTTCCAAGCAGCAGACGCTAAGACAGCAACCCAAACACGCAACCCGCTCTGGAATACTAAGCCAGGGGATTTTAAAGTACCCGGTATTGGGGCTGTTCCCATCGGTATTACTGAACTACAAGCAAGCGGCGTCATGTTTTGCGTTTGCGGCACCGCGATGACTGTTTTTTCAAATGCGTTATCAGAAAAAATGGGTATGAAACCAGATGATATTCTGAAAGAATGGAAAGAAAACTTGATATCGGGTATCCAAATTGTGCCATCAGGTGTTTGGGCTTTAGGTCGGGCACAGGAACACAAGTGCGGTTATATCTTTGCAGGATAGTTCGAGCGTATAATAAATAACCACTTGTGCAGGGTTCATTAGTTTTTAGGACTAACTCTAATCTAAACAAAGGCGGTGCTGTCATCGGTTTTTTACCAGCACCGCTGTTTGTTTGTTTGAGGTTTGGAATTGCGCAAAATTATTTATAAAACGATTTAAATCGCACTTAAAATGTTTACTCACGCAAATCTTAATTATTTTTTTTTACTGGCTGCCATGATTGGTGGAATTCGGATTTTTTCTTTTTTTTACTTCAATCTATAGACTTTTAAAAGCAATTGAAGAAAAAACATAGTCCCTTGCGGATAGCGATATGTTTGTTTGACTAAGGCGGGGAAATTCATGTTAGAAGGGGATTTTTTGTTATTTTTTTTATCATACCATTTTACAACCGCGTAAACAACTTAATAAAATCATCGCGCCGATTACGTGCTATTGGCACTTCATGATTGCCGTCCATACTGACCGAACCACCATCGGATTTGACGATGCGTTTGATGTGGTTTATATTGATTAAATACTGCCTGTGGACGCGGAAAAAGCTGCCATTGCCTTCCAAAGTATCTTCTACTTCGCCCAGAGAACGGGTAATGAGATGCACTTCACCCGTGGTTAAAAAAACTCTTGTATAACTGGCATCAGACTCGCAATAGATGATTTGAGCGATTTCAACGATGATATAACCGTGTGCATAAGGCAGAGCTATTTTATCATTCACGGCGGCTTTGGGTGCGTAAAGTTGCTGACGGAGTAGTTCTAATTGCATTCTGTCAACAGCTTGTTTTTGTTTAACTTTGTCTAATGCGGGTACAAGTTCTAATGGGTCAATCGGTTTCATCAAATAATCAACTGCCGAATACTTAAATGCTTGAACCGCATATCGGTTATAAGCAGTTGTAAAAATGAGATGAAAATTGACTGTACCAATTTCATCTAATAGTTGAAAACCATTGAGAACGGGCATTTCAATGTCTAAAAAGACCAAATCAGGCTTTAAGTTTTGAATCAGTTTGACCCCCTCAGTACTTTTAGTCGTGGCAGCGACGATTTCACAATTGGCACCGTGTTGTGCTAAAAGCATTTGTAGTACCGCTACGCAATCAGGTTCGTCGTCAATAATGATAATACGCATAGAATAGGTTTTTCATTTTTTTTATTTCAACAAGGTATTCGCAGGAACACTTGAGTACCCAGTGCATTGCCATATTTGTCCTCTAAATCATTGATTTCAATTTGGGTATCTGTCTCGAATGATGTATTCACCAAAGCCAAACGTTCAGAAGTTATTTGCATACCAAACGATTTTTTGTCGGTTGCAGATTTGGATTTGAGTGCCATGGCGGCTTTTCGTCCAATGCCATTATCGACAATTTCAACCGCCAAAAGGCTCTCTGTGGGTTGTTTGAGGTGGATGTCAATCCTGCCACCTTCGTCGCGGTGCATCAAGCCATGCCATATTGCATTTTCGACATAAGGCTGAATCATTAGCGGCGGCAACCGCGTAAACCGCTTATCTACTGAGGGGTCAACGGTCAATGAATAACTGATTTTATCTTTAAAACGAAGGGTTTCTAACTCGATATAAAGCGAAAGGGCGGTTAATTCGTTTTCCAAAGTCACTTTTTCACTTCTTGAATTTTCTAAAACCAACCGCATAAGCCTTGAAAATTTGGTCAAATAAGCAGACGCTTGTGATGCATCGTTTTCAAGCACATACCGGTTGATGGAATTCAAGACATTGAACATAAAATG
>JAYTUR010000445.1:0-6813 GCA_043744475.1 Saprospiraceae bacterium
AAGAGCCAGTAATATCTCCGAACTTATGTTAATTTATGAACGATGAAATAGTAAATGGCAATATTTAATACATATAAAAACAATACACATGAATTTTGAGTAATCGTCTCAAAGTAATTACTTTGGAAAAATAAATAAACACCAAAATAATCAATTCACCTTCTTTAAATCACTAAAATTACACCGTTTTTAGATTTTATTCTGATAAATAAAAATATTTTAATTGAATGACACATCATACGGCAACGGACAATGAACTGCTCGAAGGCTTAAAATCAAGCGACGAAAAGGCATTTCGAGCGATTTATGCGCGGTATGTCAAGCGCTGTTTTGCTTTAGCTTTGCAAAAAATTAGGTTAAGGGAAGCGGCAGAGGAAATGACACAGAATATTTTTATCAGCCTTTGGGAACGGCGTTCGGTCTTAGTCATTCAGAATTTAGAGTCTTATCTTATGGTTTCGGTCAAATATCAGGTCATCAATTTTATTGAATCGAAACTCACCAGAGAAAAATTTGCGCTCACGTTACCCCCTCAGTATGAAGGCGAAAATACTGTCGAAAACGCTATTTTTCTTCAAGATTTATCGTTAGCCTTAGAAAAAGCATTGAGCGAATTGCCTGAAAAAACGCAGGAAGTCTATCGGCTTAGTCGTTTTGACAATTTGAATGGGCGTGAAATTGCAGAACGAATAGGCTTGTCGGAGAAATCTGTGGAATATCATATTTCACAATCCTTGAAGTTTTTACGGCAGCAGTTGAAGGACTTTATCGGCGTTTATGTACTCTTAAATTTTATATGAAAATTTATTTTAAAAAAAAACGCAAAACGATTTAGGGTGTTTACCTTTTGAACTTACTTACCCAATAGACATTCAAAATAAATGAAAAGAAAAGAATTCAGAGACTTGTTGCGTCGCTACCTAAACGACGATTGTTCGGTAGAAGAACGCCGCCTTGTTGACCAATTATACGACTTAATTGGTGCCGAAACGCCTTTGGATTGGGCAGATACTGAGGGGGTAGAAGCGAAAATGTGGGCGCAAATAGAGGCACAAACTTTCAGTAAGCACAATTTTGATACTGCTATTTTAGAGCCCAAACAAATAAACAAAAAACTATTTTCTTCTTTGACTTGGCGTATAGCGGCAGCAGCACTTAGTATCGGTATTGTTTTGTTTGTTGGTTTTTTGGTCTATAAAAATGTGCATTCATCCCCGATTTTGATGAACAACACGTTGACAAACAATCTGAAAGAAATCACCAACCACACCATTGACCCGATGGAAATAACATTGGAAGATGGTTCAACAATCATTTTAAAATCAGGCAGTCAGATAAAGCTACCTGAACATTTCGCAGAGAGTAAAAGGGAGGTTTTTTTGACAGGTGAAGCGTTTTTTGATATTGCCAAAAACCCTAAACGTCCGTTTTTTGTACACGCCAAAGATGTTGTTACCCGCGTATTAGGCACATCTTTTTGGGTGAAAAATATGGAAGGAGCTAAGAATATTGCAGTCGAAGTTATCACGGGTAAGGTGACCGTTTATAAAGAGCAATTAACCAATCAAAACCCTACCGAAAGCGATGGTGTTGTTTTGACACCCAATCTAAAAGTAACCTATTTCGTTGAGGATAAACACTTTGTAACAGGTTTGGTCGAAAAACCTATCTTGGTAAAAACATCAGAAACGACTGTAACAAGCCCTCATTTTATTTTTAACGATACACCTCTTTCTGAAGTTATGCGTCAATTGGAAGCGGCTTATGGGATTCAAATCGTTTTGGCGAACGATGCGCTCAATAGCTGCCCACTGACAGCAGATTTAACAAAACAACCACTTTTTACAAAATTAGATTTGATTTGTGCATCGCTCAATGCAACTTATGACATCAAAGGCACGAGTATTTTGATGTCGGGCAAAGGCTGTGATTAGCCAAAAAACAAGCCGTACATCAGATACATATACGGCTTGAAAATTTAACCCATTTTTTGAGAATAGAACATTCATCAATGCCACTTTCTTTTGGCGAAGAAAGTATGGTAAGGGTCATTGTTTTGTCTAAAATCCTAATTTTTCACTTAACCAAGTTTTTCACAACAAAACGCCGTAAATTTATGAAAAAAGAACAACAAGAATTAAAAAAAGGCTTGAATAAGCTGATGAAAATGACTTTTACGCAATTGAGTCTCGCTGTCTTGACGACCACTTTTGTTTTTGCAGGAAGCCCAAAAGCACAAGACATTTTGAACAAACAGGTTTCCATTCGATTCGAAAATGTTGAATTACGTGAAGCACTCGTGTTGCTTGAACGCACTGCCGAAGTGCAGTTTGTGTATAGCTCAAAGGCGATTCAAGCCAATCGCAAAGTGTCTATCACGGCTAATAACAAAAAACTTTCAGATGTCTTAGACGCAACGCTGAAACCTTTGAAAATTGGTTATAAGGTGATTGGTGGTCAAATCTTGCTCAATGTCAATGTGAAAACGTCTGAAATTGCCCCCCTCAGTAAAAATGAGCCCATCGGGCAAAATATTAAAACGAACCTTAGCCAAACAATCACGGGTGTCGTCAAAGATGACAAAGGAGAACCTGCCGCAGGTGTTAATATCGTCATAAAAGGGACGACTAAAGGTGTCCAAAGCGATATGGACGGCAAATTCAGTATTGATGCCGAAGTGGGCAATGTCTTAGTTTTTACATCGGTAGGTTATTTAAAACAAGAAATTACCGTTACAAAAGAGACGACAACGCTCAATATTACCCTAAAAGAAGACCGTGGCACCTTAGGAGAAGTGACGGTCGTTGGTTCGCGCGGTAAAGCGCGGACAGACGTTGACCGTCCTGTACCTGTTGACGTTTTGAATGCGAAAGAGCTGCAATTGACGGGTCAAACAGATTTGGCGCAAATGGTTCAATTCAATTCACCTTCTTTTAATTCTGCAAAAACGGGTATTAATGGCGTTGCCAACTATGCCGACCCTGCAACACTGAGGGGCTTGTCACCTGACCAAGTTTTGGTCTTAGTCAACGGCAAACGTCGGCACCAGTTTTCGGCTTTGAACTTAAACGTGACCGTCGGTTTGGGTACGGTTGTGACCGACATGAACTCGATTCCCTCTTTGGCTCTTGACCGTATTGAAGTGTTGAGAGATGGTGCCGCTGCGCAATATGGCTCTGATGCGATAGCAGGTATTGTGAATGTGGCTTTGAATAAAAGCGTGGGCAAAGGCACTTTCAAAACGCAATATGGCGCAACTAAAATGGGTGACGGCACGACCTACATGGGCGCATTGAATTATGGTGTCAAACTCGGCAAAGAAGGCAGTTTTCTTAATATGACGCTCCATTATCAACACGCAGACGGGACTGACCGTTCCGATTTTTACAATCCACAACCTCTGACAAATGGTGCTTACACGGGTATTTACACCAGTGCCGCGGCAGGTACGACGGCGACGGCCATTGCCGCCCAAAACACAGCGCGGTTCAGAGACGATAGTATTCGCACAGCCAGAAAAGTATGGCCCGCAACCGATTCTTTCCGTGTAACGAAATATGGTAGTAACCAAAACACCGCTTATCAAGGTTTTTACAACATGGGCATACCCCTCAGTAAAAGTTGGAGTTTTTATAGCTTCGGTGGCGTTTCTTCAAAAGATGTCTTGGCTTATGGCTTTTACCGTGTTGCGACAGCATCCAATGTGAACTCTACGCCTGAAATTTATCCCGATGGTTATACACCCGAATTGCCCGGCAAAACAGTTGACTACTCAACCGTTGTGGGTTTGAAACGAGAATTACAAGATGGGTGGAATATGGATTTCAGTACAGGATACGGCTACAATTACCTTGATTTGTGGGCAAATAACACAACAAACCCTTCTATGGGTGCGGCTTCGCCAACAGATTTTTATGTCGGACGGAGTGCCTTTGGGCAAAGCACAACAGAGGCGAATGTGTCGAAAAGTATAAAAGATTTTATTGGTACAAAAAATACAAACATTGCTTTTGGCGGTCAATTCAGAGTTGACCAATTCAAATTGGGAGAAGGCAGTGCCGAATCATATCAAGTCGGTCCATTGGCAACGACAAAAGGTAAAGCACCGGGTTCGAGTGGTCGTCCGGGTATTGCACCTGAGGATAATACAAACGAAAAGCGGTCAAATATTGGCATCTATGCCGATTTAGAGAGCGATATAACCGACAAATTCCTTGTTGCCGCCGCTTTACGTTTTGAAAACTACACGGATTTTGGTTCAAATCTATCAGGAAAATTAGCAACACGCTTGAAGTTGAACGAGCAATTTTCGATACGTGGGTCAGTCAATAAAGGCTTCCGCGCGCCGTCTATGCAGCAGATTCACACGAGCCAATCCACCTCCACAGTGCAAGCAGGTGCAATTATCCAAACCAAACAGTTGAGAAACAGCGATACCCGTTTGGCGCAATTGGGCGTTACACAACCGAAGGCGGAAAACTCATGGAACTATAACTTAGGTGTGACTGCAAAAGTGGGTGAAAAATTCCTTTTCACACTCGATGCTTATCAAATTGACATCAAAGACCGGATTATTGAGTCAGAAAGAATGATTGTTGCCAATATTGCCGCTTTAAAACCCTTGTTTACAGGCATCAGCGAAGTCCGTTTTTTTACAAACCATGTTAATACGACAACTAAGGGGGTTGATTTTGTTTCAACATTTAAACACGCTTTTTCTGAAAAAAGCAAGTTCACGGCAAGTTTGGCAATGACCTTCAATGAAACAAAAATTACGGGTCAAAAGGAAACGCCCGATGCTTTGCAAACGGGAACAACGGCTAAAATCCTTATCATTGACACCGTCAGCATCAGCTTGATAGAATCAGCACAACCGCGTCAGAAAGCCCATTTATCGCTCGGTTATCAGTTCGGTAAATTTAATTTGGGCTGGCGGTCGTCTTATTTTGGTGCAGTGACCGCTTGGGAAAAACCGTCAGGCAAACCCCATATCAGCCAAACATTCAGTGCTAAAATGTTGCATGACATTTCATTGACATTCATGGCGACCAATAAAATTTCGTTGACGTTAGGGGCAAATAACGTGACTGATGTCTATCCCGATAAAGTCAATAAAAGTTTTGCGGGCTACTCAAATGGGCAGATTCCATTTACGCGTAATGCCAATCAGTTTGGTTTCAATGGCGCATTTTACTATCTAAACGGCACACTTAATTTCTAAAATCGTCTTTCGAGATGCGTTATGCGTTCACAAGTATTGCATAACGTATCTCGAATCCAGAATAACCAACAACGATGTCTAATATCCTTTTGCTCATTTTCTGCTTATTGCTTGGGGTTATACTGAGGGGGGTAAAAGCGATGCCCGACAATGCGGCAAATGTACTCAACAGCTTTATTGTCAATATTTCATTGCCTGCACTTACTTTGTTGCATACTGTTGACATAGATTTCACACCCGCAGAAGCCTTGCCCGTATTGTCTGCTTGGTTGGTTTTTGGTGCGGCATTTCTGTTTTTCAATGCCACAAAAAAAATAACACAATTTGACCGACCGACCATTGGCGCGCTGATAGTGGTCGGTGGCATAAGCAGTATTTCGTTTGTTGGATTTCCGATTTTTGAATTATTATATGGCGCAGAGGGTTTGAAATTAGGGATTTTGATGTCTCAAAGTGGTACTTTTTTCGTTTGCTCAACCCTTGGTATAGCAACTGTTTCGATTTATTCCGCCCAAGGAGAGAAAATAAATGGACGACGCATTGTCAAGGATATGCTTTTATTTCCACCTTTTGCCGCCTTTTGTTTAGCTTTGATTCTTAAAATTAGTGGCTACCAACACCCCTCAGTAGTAGCCGATGTTTTAGCAAAAATAGGCAGCACTTTGAGCGTTATTGCCTTGATTTCCATTGGTTTACAAATGAATTTTTCGGGCATCAATCAGCAGTCACATCCACTTTTATTGGGTTTGTTATTCAAATTAATCATTGCCCCATTGGTTATTTTTTTAATCTTTGTCGGTCTTTTCCAACAACATGGTGTAGCCGTTCAAGTAAGTATTCTCGGTTCTGCATTGGGTTCTATGAATACGATTGGCATTGTTGCGATTCGCAAAGGTTTAAGCCCTGAATTGGTGGCTCAAATGATTGGCATTAGTATTCCGCTTTCTCTTTTCATTTTACCAATTGTCTATTTTTTGATACAAAATTTATAAAAAAACGAAAAAACAATATGAAGAAAGTCTTTAAAAATCTGACTTTTTGGGTGCTAACCGCTATCACACTCGGCGCATTGTTGGGTCATTTTTATCCTGAAACAGCCGTTAATTTAAAAATTTGGTTTCCAAAACCGAAAGACTTTTGGTTTACACTTGAACCACAAACCTTAGGCGATTGCTTCATCAATATCGTCAAGTTATTCATCAATCCGATAATATTTTTGACGATAACTCTCGGCATTGCAGCCATGGGTGACCTCAAAAAAGTGGGCAAAACAGGCGGAAAAGCCTTGATTTACTTCGAAATCGTCACATCTTTAGCTCTCATTGTAGGCATCATTGTCGCTTATATTATACAACCGGGTGCCGGTGTTGATACCTCAAAAGCTGCGGGTGCTGACGTGTCAAAATATCTCAAAGGTGCGGAGACATTCAGTTGGTGGCAGTTTTTTAAGGATAATATGACGCTGCAAGTGCTGCTCGCTTCGCTCATACTCGGTACTGTTTTGAGTAAATACAAAGGAAAAAAAGCGATTTTAGACCCACAGTAAAATCTCAAAATATGTGTTCATCGGCTTGCACTATGTTATGTACCTC
>JAYTUR010000446.1:0-6797 GCA_043744475.1 Saprospiraceae bacterium
GACAAGCCCAATGTGCCGACGATTTGCTTTTGTAGTCACGTTGACACCGCACCTGATGCGAGTGGAACGGGCGTAAAACCCATCGTTCACGCCAATTATCAAGGACATGACATTGTTTTGCCCGATGATACAACGCAGGTGATTCGTTTGGCGGATTATCCTTATTTGAAAACGCAAATGGGTAATGACATCATTACGGCAAGCGGTTTGACCTTATTGGGTTCAGACGACAAGTCCGGCGTGGCTGAAATTATGGATGCAGTTTATCAACTCATCAACACCCCCTCAGTAAAACACGGTAAAATTCGGGTTTTGTTTACACCCGATGAAGAAATTGGGCGAGGCGTGGACAAAGCTGATATTAAAAAGCTCGGTGCAGACTTTGGTTACACCCTCGACGGTGGGCCCATTGGCGACATCGAAAACGAAACCTTTTCGGCGGATAGCGCAAAAATTGCGATTCAAGGCGTATCTGCACACCCAGGTTATGCCAAAGGCAAAATGGAAAATGCCATAAAAATTGCATCTGACATCGTGGCAGCCTTGCCCAAAGACCATTTGACACCTGAAACGACGGATGGTAAACAGGGCTTTATTCACCCCACAAAAATTGAAGGCAGCTTAGAAAATGCCGAAATTTCCTTCATTTTACGTGATTTTGACGACGTTTTACTTGCAGAAAAGGCAACGATACTGAGGGGTATCATGGAAAAGGTGATGACACATTATCCGTTTTCAAAAGCAGAATTGACCATCAAAGAGCAATATCGCAACATGAAAGTGATGCTCGACAAATATCCACACGTAACAGAATATGCCATTGAAGCGACGAAAAGGTCGGGTTTAACGCCCAAATTAGGTTCTATTCGAGGCGGTACAGATGGTTCGCGGTTGTCATTTATGGGTTTGCCTTGTCCGAATTTGTTTGCTGGCGAACAAGCGATTCACTCACGCCATGAGTTTGTGTCCATTCAAGACATGGAAAAATCGGTAGAAATGATCGTGCATTTGTGCGCTGTTTGGGAAGAAAAAACGGTTTAAAAATGGATATACAAACATTCAGCGTCTTCGCTTTTGCTGCCTTGATGCTCAATATCACGCCCGGCAATGATATGATTTTTGTCGCCACTCATGCTACGAGTCATGGCGTTCGGGCGGGCATTATGGCGGCTTTGGGCATTGCGGTGGGTTGTTTGGTGCATATTTTTGCGGCAGTCGTCGGCATATCTGCGATTGTCGCAAAGTCCGCATTTTTGTTTGATGCGATAAAATATTTAGGTGCGGGCTACTTGATTTATATGGGTGTTAAAAGCGTTTTGTCTAAAACACAAGCCTTTGATATTCAAATACTTAAAAAGAAAAAACGCATTTTGAAGTTTTTAAACAGGGCGTTGTGACCAATGTGTTGAATCCCAAAGTTGCGTTGTTTTTTTTAGCTTTTTTGCCTCAATTTGTCCCCCCTCAGTATGACCGCATGGGTTTCCTAATTTTGATGTTGGGCTTATGGTTCAATTTTTCAGGTACTGTGGTGAATGTTCTTGTTGCCGTTGCTTTTGGTAAAGCAGGAAATTTTTTGAATCAACACCCAAACTTCACAAAATGGCAAGAGAAGTTTACAGGTGTTGTTTTGATTTTATTGGGTTTGAAGGTGGCTTTTTTGAAAAAAAGCTAAAATGGATGAACCCCTCAGTATTTGGGCATTTATAAGTGGTTTCAAACTAAAAAACGTTGCAAACCACTTATAAAATGATTAAAACTGGTTGATTTGTTGTTTTCAATAGAAATATGCTTTGAGATTTCTTTTGAAGCATAGCCTTTCTGAAAGTTGGGAATGAGTTTTTTTAACTCATGCGAAGGGTTGCAAGAATCGGGGTTTCTGAATTTGGCTTTATTCCGGTGCTGATCTGCTTTAAAACTGGGATATACTTTTTCGATGGCATCCATATCACCTAAATACCATGCTTCTAATTCACGACATGCAATTCTAATTAAAGTTGGGCAATCGCCATTTTGAAGGCATAAAGTTGCAAGTTCTTGTTTTAAATGTTTACAATCATTAGAATCTTGGTCATGAATAATGACAATCTTATATGCCTCATGTGTCAGATTAGAAAATGCCTTAACTTTTCTGGGGATGGATTTCAATAAATCGCTTTTTCCATTGTGCGGTCTCAAAAAGCAATTTTCATCGAGCACAAAACCGTCAGGCAATATTTTGGGCAATATTTGTTCAAGACAATTAACCATTGAAGGTTCTTCCAAAAGAAATTCTACTCTCATTTTATACCGCTTCCTTTAAAATATTTTTGAGTCCAAAGAGAACCTAAATGGTCGCCATTTTCGACAAGTTGGGACACGATTCTATCATCCTTAGCGCGCATAATTGTTGTGTAGCCTTTGGATTGGGTCAACCAAAATAGTTCATCTAATGCTAAAGCATTAACAAAATCGGGTGAATGTGTAGAGATAAAAACCTGTCCCCCACGTTCTGCATATTCACGAAACTCTTCTGCCAATTCGCTCAAAAGGTCAGGATGAAGATAGTTTTCAGGCTCTTCAACGCATAATAAAGAATGTTTTGAAGGATTATTCAATAAAATGAGATAGGCAAACATTTTCAATGTCCCATCTGACACGTAGCGAGAAATGAAAGGGTCTTTGAAACTACCGTCTTGAAAACGTAAAATAATCCGTCCATCAACTGTTTTTTCAGCGTCAACAGATGAAACACCTGGTACACGCTGTTTCATTTTTGTTAAAATACTATTAAATACTTCCGGATAATTTTCATAAATAAAATCTGTAACTAAAGCAAGATTGTCACCCGTAGAAGATAATTGTTCCCCGACACCGACTTCATGGCTTTTACGGGCATCTGGAATTTGAAAATCCGCGATATACCAATTTTCGAGCAACTTTCTGAAGTCTGAAATTGCTTTAAATTTTTCAAATTGACCCAATCCTTTTATGGCAAGTATATCAGGTGATGCTAATTTTTGGTTTTCTCTTTCTTCTTTAACACCCTCTATACCATATTTATCCTCATTTTTAATGGCAGAACCTTCGCCATTTTTAAAATTCAAAAACTTCCACGGCGCACCATGTTGTGCACCTCTACGGTAACTTAAAACTTCCTCTTTGACTATAGGGCGTTTTTCATTTTCTAATAACCCAATAACAAGTTTGTAGGTTACCAAGGGTGGTTTTTTATCGCTTTGTTCTTCACGTTCATTTCTAAATTTGATTTCAAATTCAATATCTCCTTTTTTATCTCTTGAAATAACTTCCCGAAATCCGCCGCGCCTATCAATTGCTGACCTAACATTCGTTCTCAAAGCATCACTCAAAAAACCAAAAACATCAAACAATGTTGATTTTCCAGAGCCATTTGCACCTAAGAAAACACACATACTTGGTAAATCATTGATTTCCATATCTGCAAAAACTTTGTAGTTCTTTATTCTTAATCGCTCAATTTTCATTATAAATAGTTTTATGCAAAAATACTAATAAAAAAAGGATAACAGCTACCCCTCAGTACTTTCTTCAGTATTTCAGTAAAGCCTTGATAATCAACCGCATTTTAGGTTCCGCCTTCATTGCAACAGCAATAACATCTTCAACAGTCGTTTCTTTTATTTCGTCTAATGGAAAACATTTATTTGAAACGATGGAAATAACCATTGTTCTTAAATCAGCATGACGGGCCACTAAAACTTCGGGAATGGTGGACATGCCGACCAAATCACCACCGATGTGGTGCAGAAAATTATACTCTGCTGGTGTCTCTAAATTTGGTCCTTGCAAAGCGACGTACACGCCTTGATGCGCTTGTATGTCATTTTGTTCTGCTATCTCTAATCCTTTGTTTATCAATGCTTTATCGTAAGCATTTTTCATATCGGGAAAGCGCACACCGAGCCTTTCATCGTTTTCTCCGCGCAGTGGATGGTCGGGTTGCAAATTGATATGGTCGCGCACAAAAACGATGTCGCCGGCTTCAATATCACCATTTGTGCTGCCTGCAACGTTTGTAATAAACAAGGTGTCAATGCCCAAAGCCTTTAAAACACGAATCGGGAAAGTCACTTGTTGCGCTGAATAGCCTTCGTAATAATGAAAACGCCCAGCCATAACAACGACCGCCGTGCCATTTAAATAGCCAAAAACCAACTTTCCTTTATGACTTTGTACCGTCGAAACGGGAAAATGAGGTATATCTCGATACTCAATTTCACACGCAATTAACATGTCATCGGTCAAATTGCCTAAGCCAGTGCCGAGCACAATACCGTATTTAGGCGCAAAATCGGCGTAAAGTCGGATGTATTCGACGGCTTCTTGAATATGGTCGTAAAGCATATTTTTAGATTTTTAGGTGTGAATGGCACACGAATTTTATGGATACAACGGATTTACGCTGATTTTTATCGTTTTAAAAGAAAGAAAATCAGCGTAAATCCGTCGTATCAACCCAATTCGTGGTCAATAAAATTCAAAAGTAGATTAAATTTTCAATTTCCCAATAACAATAGGGCTTCATCTTCTTTTTTGCGCATCAAGGCTTCTTGTTCGTCGGTTTCGTCAAGGTAGCCGCAAAGGTGCAAAATGCCATGAATGATAACACGGTGTAGTTCCGTTTCAAAAGCAATATTCAAGTCATTGGCATTGTCTTTCACGCGGTCAATACTGATAAAAATATCGCCTTCAAGCGGGCTGCGATTGTAGGGAAAGGTCAAAATATCGGTCAATGTATCGTGGTCGAGGTATTCCACATTGAGTTCGTTGAGGTAATCGTCGCTACAAAAAATATAGCTGATGCCGCCAATGCGTTTTTTTTCTAAGGCAACGACTTTTTCAATCCACGAAATGACCCCCTCAGTATTTTGGAGTTCAAAATCAATGTCTTCGACGTTGAATATTATTGTTTCTTCAATCACAGATTTAAACTGTTTTTTTAGATTTTAAAGATTAAAATGACACAACCTTAAATGACCTGATATGCCTTATATGGTTCGAAAAACGATATTTTCTGAACCATATAAGGCATATCAGGTCATTTAAGGTTGTGTTTTAATTGTATTGTCAAAAAAATTAAGCCAATAAACGCTTAACGATACCTGAAATCACTGCCCCTTCTGCCCGACCTGCAAAGGCTTTATTGGCAGCACCCATGACTTTACCCATGTCTTTCATGCCTGTTGCACCTGTTTCGGCAATAATGTTTTTTATAGTGGCTTCGATTTCTTCAACGCCCAATTGTTGCGGTAAATATTGCTCAATCACTTCGATTTCTTCGCGTTCGATTTGTGCCAATGCCTCACGTCCTTGTTGTTCAAAAATAGAAAGCGATTCTTTGCGTTGTTTGACCATTTTTTGCAGCATTTTTATTTCTGCATCTTCGTCCAATTCGGCATTTGTGCCACTTGTTTTGAATAATAGAATGGCAGATTTTATAGCGCGAACGGCGCGTAATGCCTTTTCATCTTTGGCTTTCATAGCCATAATGAGGTCTTTTTGAATTTTTGCTTCTAAATTCATAATAATCACCGATTTATACTAATTGAAATATTTTCATAATTATATTTTTCCTAACACGAATTGCACAAATTACACGAATTATTTTTTGAATTTTAATCATTTTGAGACATTCGTGTAATTTGTGAAATTCGTGTTAGAGAAATCCAAAACTCACTTTTTCTTCGGTTTCGCTTGTTTTTCTTCTGCCAAATTCCGCTTTTCGCCTTTATCAATCACTTCTAAATCAATACTTTCGATGCCCGAAAGAGAAGTGACACGCATCATTTGTTCCAACGTAATGACATGTTGGCCCGTTTGATTAAAGAAAGCATTTTCTTGAATTTTGACTTCAAAATCACGATTGTCGCTACTTTTTTGACCGACCCATTTACCTGTATTGTCCGCGAGGTCGAAGTTCAAGGTCTGACTTCTTCTATCACCGTTTGGAAATTGGGTAGAAATACGGGTATAAAGATTCTGAAAACCATAGTCCGAACGATGCTTGATATGCACCACAATGTCGTAAAGTGCCATGGTATCGGCAATATCGAAGGCGAAATTGAGCGTATCTGCGTAAGTCCACGCACCGTTTGCGATGGGATATTCTTTTTCAAAAACGGTTTTTTGTTTTCCGCAAGCGGCCAATACAAGCACTATCGAGAGAAAAAGAGTCGCTAAAATGTTGTTTTTCATAAAAAAGGTAGGAATAGATGTCAATTTTAAATAATGGTTTCTAAACGTAAAAACCCTCTTTCTATTGAACGTCAATTCAATTTATAAGGTGCAACTAAGTGAAATTCTGGAATCATCACATGAAAAGCCTGACCGTCAATCTGCCGCACAAACGTATAATAGCCGTGCATTTTGCCCATATCTGTAAACAAATGCGACCAGGAAATGTACTCATGCGACTCATTCGGCGCTAAAATGGGCAACAAACCAATGACTCCCTCGCCCGCAACTTCACGCATAATACCGTTAGAATCATAGACAGACCAATGACGCGACATCAATTGAACGGTAAAATCACTGCCGTTTTTGATTATAATGCGGTAGGCAAAGATGTATTTATGCTCCATCGGACGGCTGTAATCGTACTGATAAGACGTTTCAACGCTAACGGTTATGCCTTCTGTTGTTTTTGTGAGTGCTGCCACGGTGCGATTGGTTTAAGTTGATAATCATATTTTTATGTTCTGCAAAGTTAACAAAGTCTTATTTAAAATGTTTGCCTAATCACTGATTGAACTGATGTGAATGATTTTCTCTGATTTTTT
>JAYTUR010000447.1:0-6779 GCA_043744475.1 Saprospiraceae bacterium
CAAAAATGTACATAAAGTTAATTTCAGGTCCACCAAAGCGATTAGTTGCCGTTTTAAAATTTGAGAAGTTTGAATCAAAGTTCAAACCCACTTTCCATCTATTATACAACAAACCAATATGAGGAGAAAGAGCGTCGCCATTCCGAATCGTAAGCCCTGCTTGTAAAGCGATTTGTTTTGTTCTTTTATCAACTATATATAAACGTCCGCCAACACCGCCCAATATTTCGCGATGCGGTCCTTGCCATTGCCCCATTACGTCGAGTAAAAGGTCAAAATGCTCATTCAATTCAATATTTGTAGAACCTGAAAGACTATAACGAATTTCACATTTTACAGCGGGTTCGCCTAAAAAGCTTTTTTTAGGTTGGTTGAGGTGAAAAACACCTAAACCTAAGTCGAGACCAGAACGTTTACCCGGCTTTTGACGGTGGTAGTTGCCACCAATAGAAAGGTCAGGATAAAAGATGGATTGGTCAAATATCGTTGCATCGGCACTGATAATATTAGGGTCAAAACGTTTTTCAATGTATTGATCGTCCCAAGTCAAATCACCTGTTTTGAAAGCCCTTTGATTAATACCAAGGGAAAGACCGCCACTTAGAAAATCTTGCTTTGTTAAAGCCTTTACATACGAGCCACTTAAATAAATGCTCGTATTGTTTAGCTTAGACCAACCTGCATTGTCGTGGCTCAAAAATGCCCCAACGCGGAAAGGTGAGGAACCCGTATGCTTCTTACTTTCGACTTTCATGTCGAAAGAACCTGAAAGTGTTAGATATGAGACAGGTACGCCTTGCCATTGGCTACGAAAATTTCCCGTTGCACGATAATCGCCATTGAAGACACCCGTTAGGGCCGGATTGATATTAAGCGGCGAGAAGCCAAAATTGGTGTAATGAATATCTTGTGCCTTGACAAGCATCGGCAAGTAAACTAAGAGAACACACAAAAACAGTTTAGAGTAGAGATGTTTATTCACAGTGACAGATGTTTTGGATGTTTTTTGAAAAATATAATATAGATATACTATATTATCGTGATTTAACCGAAATTCAGTCAATTATTTTTAAAATCGAGTAAAAATAACACAATCGTTTTGATTAAACAAAAAAATTGCGCTCATAAAAATGACATAAATTGCTTTGTTAAAAACAATAAGGTCAGTTATGGGAGGTAAAATGTTCATAAAGATACATAAAAATTCTCTATTGGTACAGCAAAGATTCATATATTTATACCACAAATGCAAGTCACAAAAGAAAAATATTTTTTTTATAATTTATTTTAATAATATGTGACACCCATAATTTTAATAACTACCACAAAAAGCATTCCGAAATTACAAAATATCAAAAATTAACGGATTAAAATATAAAACAAGAGCCGATATTCAAATGAATGAATATCGGCTCTTGTTTTTTTGTGACATTTTTTCGGTCATGTAGCCCGGAATTTATTCCGCATTCAACTTTTTAATCGGAGTAAATTCCGCACTACAAATAATATCAATTACGTCTAAATACAGATAACAACTTGTCAAACAACCGCTCTATAAACCGTCGTTCTTCTGTTACAATTTCAGCAGACCCAGTCATGTGCTGATCAAAATCGAGATTGATACCTCGATCGGTGTGCAAACCCTTTGGTAATGTAACACGCACAGAAATTGTCTTGTTATCTCTTGGCAATAAAGCCTTTGATTGTACTTGACCTTGCACAATGCCAAACCTATCATAAGGATATGAATAGAACTTAATGACGACACGTTGCCCTTCATGCACCTTACCAGCCACAGCCAAAGGCAGTTCGACCATACCGACAATGCCAGAACCATTGGGCGGCACAATTGCCATAACAGCCGCACCTTCGCGAATGTCTTGATTTTCAGCCCAATAATTGTTAAAAAACGAAACACGTCCGTCGCTCGGTGCAGTCAAAAGATAGACTTGTTTCCATTTCAGAATAGCCCCTTTCAGTTGATTCATGGTTTCTACTAAGCCTACGTATTTTGTTGTATTGACTTCTTTTGTGGTTTGTTGAACATCAAGAATATTTTTACGGATATTTAAAATCTGCCCATTCAGTTGTTCAACATTACTTTTTAGATTTTTAAGATCTTGCTCATAGCGGTATTCCTCTTTCTTAGCATCTTCTAAATCATTGCGTGAAATAACATTTTGGGTATAAAGCTGTTGTTTTTCTTCAAAACGTTTTTTGGCTAATTGCAAATTCTTTTGCGCTGTCACCTGCTTATCTTTTTCCGTTTTGATAAGTCTTTCATAATTATTGATTTGAGAATCGTATTGATTAACCGTTTGTGTAATAAAATTTTCTTCTCTTTTAAATTGTAACTCCTTTAATATTTGCACAAATGAAGAATAGTTAACCTGTATTTCGCCTAAAACAAGTCCCATATCAGGTTGAAAACCTTCAATTACTGAGGGGGTCAATGTTTCTAATTCGGATAACTCCTTTTCTAATTTTAAAACATGCTCAAAGTTAGCCGAACTTTGCATAACAACCAATAAATCCCCCGCATGAACATTATCATTTTCTTTAACTACTAATTTCGATAAATAACCCGTCGTTCGTGCCACAACCGATATCGGCGGCACTTCTGTCGTTAAATAAATTTGTGAAGGAATTAAGTCCGGATATTTGACAATCCAACCCACTAAAAGCAATAAACAAATACCCAACAAAATAACTGTTGTGCCCCACCTCACTATCCATGATGGTGGTGTGCCTAATATTTCTTGTACGTCCTCATGACGGAGTTCTATTTTTTCGTATTCTTCCATTTTCCTGGTTTTTAAACACCTAACTCCAACTGATTCTTCACCAAATTGTAATACGCCCCCCTCAGTAACGTCAACTCCACATGCGTTCCTTCTTCAATAATTTCCCCTTTTTCTAAGACTATTATATTGTCCGCATTGCGAACCGTTGACAACCGATGCGCCACAACCACTACCGTCCGACCATCTAAAAATTCGTTCAAATTGTCCATAATCACCATCTCATTATATGTATCAAGAGCATTGGTTGCTTCGTCAAAAAACACATAATCAGGATTTTTATACACCGCCCGCGCAATGAGTAAACGTTGCTTCTGTCCTTGCGACAAACCAATGCCATCGTCGCCAATTTTTGTATTATAACCCAAAGGCAATGACTCGATATATGATTTAATATTAGCCACTTTAACGGCTTGTAACAGCTTCTTTTTGTCAATAATCTCTTCGCCTAAGGCAATATTCTTAGCAATTGTATCCGAAAACACATAGCCGTCTTGCAAAACAACACCGCAACGGTCTCGCCACAACTTATGTGAAATATTGTTTAACGACACATCACCCAACTGAACCGACCCCTCAGTAGGTTGATAGAAGTTGAGCAACAATTTCAAAATGGTCGTCTTTCCAGAACCACTTGACCCGACTATTGCCGTTGTTCGACCTTTTGGAATCCGCAAAGTCAGATCCTTCAAAACCATTGGCGAATAAGCACCGCCATATCTAAAACTGACGCGGTTTAAGTTCAACTGCCCACCTTCTGGCAATACATTGAGGCGCGGCTCTGTGCCGTCTTCGTCTTCTTTTGAATGAATTTCGTTGAGTCGTTCCAATGAAATTTTAGCATCTTGTGCTGATTGTATAAAGTGAATCAACTGCTCCAAAGGTCCATTGAGTTGACCAATAATGTACTCAATAGCGACCATCGAACCAATGGAAAGCTGCCCATCAACAACGGCTTTTGCCGCCATAAACGTTATGAGAATATTTTTAAATTCATTGAAAAAGAATGCACCCGCCCTTTGGTATTGCTCCAAAGCCAAGTATGAAATCGAAACGCGATACAATTTCGCTTGAATGCGCTCCCACTGCCACCGCTTTTGCTTTTCAGCGTTGTGCAGTTTGATTTCCTGCATACCATAAATGAGTTGAATCAACGAGCTTTGGTTTTGGCTCATTTGGTCGAACCGTTTATAGTCCAATTCTTTCCGTTTCTTCAAAAAAAGCGTAATCCACGACACATAGAATACCGTGAACATAAAGTAAATACCAAATATAGAAAGATTGAAAAACGCCAAGACAATACCAAAAACGACGAAATTTATCATCGAAAACACCGTCACCAAAGTACTTGAAGTCAAAAAGTGTTCAACCCGATGATTGTCATTAATACGCTGCAAAAGGTCACCCGTCAGTTTGGAATCAAAAAACCGCACAGGGAGCTTCATCAGTTTTATCAAAAAGTCGGAAACCAAGGAGATATTGACGCGTGTACCAATATGTAACAAAATCCACCCGCGTATAAACTCCACAGAGGCTTGTGAAAAAAAAACAATCATCTGACCGACTAAGACAAGTTTGATAAAATCAATATTGCTCGTCGAAATACCCACGTCCACAACGGCTTGCATCAAAAAAGGCATGACCAATTGGAAAACCGACCCCAACAGCATACCCAACAGCAATTGAATAAGTAGTTTTTTGTAGCGAAAAAGGTAAGAAAAAAGGAAGCGGAAGCCCGATTTATCCATTTTATCGCCTTCCCTTTCAAAAAATTCAGGCGTTGTTTCGAGCAATAAAATGATGCCTTGCTCTTCGCCATTAACGGTATCCGAAGCCCAACCATCGAGAAATTCTTCGCGTGTTAATTTATATTTTCCCGAAGCGGGGTCAGCCACGCGCACATACTCAGGGGTTATTTCATAGACGACTACAAAATGCTGTTGCCGCCAATGCGCAATCATCGGCAAAGGCAGCCCGTCGGCAAGACGCTTCCAATTGACCTTAGCTGCTAACGAATTCATGCCTATTTTTTCGGCGGCATCTGCAATATCAATCAACGCCACGCCGTCTTTGCCAATAAACGTCAACTCTCGCAAAAACTCAATCGAATAAAATCGCCCATAATGCCGCGCAATCATGCGTAGGCAAGTCGCCCCGCAGTCCATCGAGTCCAGTTGCTTGTAAAATGGAAATTTCTTAGGCATAGTTCCTCTTTCGTCGTATCATAAAAAAAAATTAAATGGTTCGTTTGCAAAATATCTATCTTACAAAAACTAAAATTTCAGTAGCCTATAAAAATAGGCTACTGATAATTTTTGACCCGTTCTACCGGGCATAAATTTGTAAAATTTAGAATGTTTTTCTCATAGAACTTTGTTGAGTTCCCCACGAACCGATTCAGAACATATCGAACAAAGTTGTCGTATCTGAAAAATGTGTAAAACACGATAATTCAGCCTTTGACATATCCGATTCATTCTAACCCTTGTAAAACCAAGAATGATACCACAAAATTTTGATGTTCTTTTAAGATGAGATTATTTAGGAAGCGGTAGTGCTTATCGGATATTCGGTCTGTTTTTTCAAGTTAAAACAAAAACCGTGCCGTTTTCTTAAAAACGAAAATCCCGCAAAGCCAAACGACCTTGCGGGATTAAAAAAAGCTGGAAAATACCCAATTCGGGTTATCCTTCACTTTTTCATTTGAAAATAATGCACCTTTTAAATCTTATTACATAATACCAAACAATTTAGCATATTTCATCATTTCACCTGGATTTGACAATTTGATTTTACCCATCATCACTGCCATCATCGGGTTTTCTTCGCCTTTTACGAGCTTCATCAATGTTTCAGATTTTGCAGTAACGGCACATTTTGCTTCGCCGACCAAACCGTCTAAAATTTCTAATTTGCCATCTGCTGCGCGCAATGTTTTCTGCAAAGCACCACCGTCAAGGTTAAAGTGAAAAGTCGTTTCCACACCTTTCAAGGATTCAGGATTGATTTTGGCAGGTAAACCCGCGAGAAAGTCTTGAGCTGTCATTATTATTGTTTTTATTTTTTAAAAAATATTTTATAAATGAATAATAGATAGTTAGTAGTGGATAATGGATAATGGGTAGTGACGAATCTTACGTCATTGTTCACTATCAACTATCAACTATCCATTATTCACTATCAACTATCCATTCTTCGTTATCCATTTAAGAATATCATTCAAAACGTCCATTTTTTCAGGGTCATTGTGAATTTCATGGTACAAACCTACATATTTTTTATAATCCACATTTTTAACCCTATTTGTAAAGGCTTCACTCGCAGATTGTGCGATTAATTTATCGTCCGTACCATGCAAAATAAGCGTTGGAATGAGCATTTCACCAGCAAAAGTGTTTAAAAACGCCGCTGATTCTGTCAAACTCATACCCGCCGAAGCTGTAATTTTTGAATGAACCAAAGGGTCAGCTTTATACTCAGCAACGACCGTTTTGTCACGTGAAATATCATCAGCATTCAAACCCGAATCCTGCGTAAAAGTTGGCACAATGGAACGCATTATTTTACCCATCGTAATCATAATCGGCTTAGGTTCAAACGCTAACTGAATCCACGGACCCGTTACAATAAGACCCCGCAGTATAGTCGGCTGGCGACGAATGACATAATTTAAAGTCAAATTACCACCCATCGAATGACCATAAAGAAACATAGGTACATCAGCTAACCGTTGCTTCGTATCTGCCAAAAAAGTATCAATATCGTCCAAATAGTTATCAAAATGAGGTGTATGCCCCCGTTTTCCTTCCGATTTGCCGTGTCCACGATTGTCCATAGCCAAGACAGCAAAGCCATTTTCATTAAAAAAATCAGCCACATGAGCGTAGCGTCCACCATGTTCACCGAAGCCGTGAATGATGCAAATAATGCCTTTATACTGAGGGGGGGTATTTTCCCTTACAAAAAGTTGTGTTCCGT
>JAYTUR010000448.1:0-1770 GCA_043744475.1 Saprospiraceae bacterium
ACTGTACTTTTCAGTCACATAACGCAGCGTGTTGAGCGTCCTTTTTTTATTCCAATAAATTTCAAGCGCATTTTCCAAGAGTTCAATTTGGTGCAATTCTGCTCTTGACAAATAATTACTTTCAATGATTTGATAGGGTGGATTTGGGTCATACACGAAGCCGTGTTGCTCTGCTTTGTGGCGGACAGGCGTTCCTTTCAGGAACTTCAAAAAACCCAATTGTAATTCAGGTGGATAGAGCTTAAACACCTCTTCAAAACTGTATTTTATGTCCTCCCAATAGTCTAAAGCCATGCCCACAATGAGGTCTAAGTGCATTTCCACATAACCTTCTAATTGTCGAATAATGTTTTTTGTTTTTTCAAAACTTTGCTTGCGACTGACCTCTAAATTCGCTTTTTGATTAACGGTTTGGATGCCAATTTCAAAGCGAAACAAGCCTTTTGGCACGCGTTCTTGAATAAAACGAATGATTTCGGGATGTAAAATATCAGCCGTTATCTCAAATTGAAAAACATTGTCAGGACGGTAATTTTCTAAAATAAAAGTGAATATATCTATCGTAAAATCCCTTTTGATGTTAAAAGTTCTATCCAAAAACTTAATCACCTTTCCGTTTTGCATCAAAAACAAAAGAATCGCTTTGATGTCTTTATTGGGTAGATAACGCACTTTATTGTCCAAACTCGCTAAACAAAATTCACATTTGTAAGGGCAACCGCGCGACGTTTCGATGTAGGCAACTTTGTTGAATAAAGTCGCTTTATCATCGCTTTGATAAGGCATCACATCGCTGTAATTTTGCAAGTCAAAAGTGACAGCATTTGCATGAAAAAAGACCTCTTTGCCTTGTTTTCTAACCAAATTAGATACTTTTTCCACATTTGGGTAAGATTCTAAAAACTCATGAAAGGGGATTTCGCCTTCGCCCGTAATGATGTAATCAATAGCATCAATCGCTATGACATCTTGCCAATCGTAGCTCACTTCGGGACCGCCAAGTAGGATTTTTACTGAGGGGTTAAGGGCTTTAATTTTTTTAGCGACTTCTATCGTTTGCGTAATATTCCAAATATAACAACTGAACGCCACGACCTCAAAGTCTTTACAAAAGTCCGCTACTTCGTCTTGCGGTTCTTTAATTGTAAATTCCTTCCATTCAATGCCCTCACGGTGCTTGTTCAGTTCGTATAATAACCTAATCGCTAAATTGATATGAATGTATTTAGCATTAAGTGTTGTCAATAAAACACGCATTTTTCTAATATTTAAGTTTTTTTACCACTTGCCCATAAAAGGCTGATGCCTAACACCACCATTCCTGCCCCTGCAAACAAATTAAGGTTGAACCCAAAGGTTTTATTTGTCGTCGAAATCAAAGGCATCACGACGAGGACTGCCCCAACGATGGTGAAAAAAAGTCCAATAATATAACGAAGGTCATTCAATTTTTCCATTTTTTTATATTTTTATTTGTTAAGAAGTTTTGTCACTTTCTGGCAATTCGTCTTTTTCACCACTTCTTAGGTTCAAAAAGTTGTCCGAAGAGACGACTGAAATCCCTCGTCTTTTTTCAACACGACGGCGTGCATCACCTGCCATATCACCGCCTTCAATTGCAGCATCAAAATTTTCTGTAAAACCTTGTGCATCATGCCTAACAGAAGCATCTCGCGCTAATTCCTCACCCAAAGCCGTAAAAATCAATTCAAGAGGTGTCATGTGGTCTCGTAAATTTTCTCGTTTTAAACCTTTGACTTCACGATGCTC
>JAYTUR010000449.1:0-6770 GCA_043744475.1 Saprospiraceae bacterium
ATAAACCCCTGAATCTTTATTTTCAAATTTCATTTGCAATCTTCATTTCAAAAAACAAATATAACTAATCAACGCTTGAATGTAAAAACTTTTGGAAAGGTATAAAAAGTCAATACAAAACCGTCACATCGCCTTGTAAAACCACCGTTTTCCCTGGTAAAACCTCAACTTCTGCATAAAAAACATACACACCTTGTTGCGCTTTTTGACCTCTGAAAGTGCCATTCCAACCTTGTTCTAATACGTTTGTTTCGATGTTTTTTGCTTCAAAAACATGCTCACCCCAACGGTCAAAAATGGCTAAACGGCGGATGGGTAAATTGTCTTTACTAAAAATGGTAAACGCTTGATTGCCGTTTTTTGAGTCTGGGTTCATGGCATTAGGTGCGTAAACATTGGGTTGTACGTATAAAGTCACCGTGTCACGAGCCATACAGCCCGCAGAATCCGTTACGGTTAAGGTCAAATGCGTCGTTTCAGTGGGTGCAATGACATGAGTCAAGCAGTTTTTGCAACTTGCTGTATCGTTTGGCAACCACATAGCAGCGACTATATTGCGATTGGGTTTTCCTTCAAACTTAACCGTTTGTCCGAGTTTTATGACATCTTTAAAACTACTGAGGGGTACAATTTTAACTGTCAAAACCGCAGGTTGCCCCATTGTAAACGACAAAGGACGATTGTAACAACCAACGGAATCCTTGACAACGAGTTTATAGACACCCGCTTTTATATTGTTGTGAGTATTGTTTTTTGTAAAAGATGTACCATTGTCAATTGAATATTGATAAGGCGGATAACCACCATTGGGGTTGCCAAATTTTATTTGTCCATTCGTAAAGCCAAAACAAGAAGGCTGTTTAGCAGTAACGGGGAACGCGGGTGATTGAAAATTAATATCAAGTGTATCCATTGCTGTTTCAGAACGACGACAAATACCGAGATAACCTTCTGCGATGTACCGACCGGGCGCATTGATAATCAAAAAAGTATCTTTTCCAAATTTGACAATCGAGTCTTCATAACGCCATTGCACGCCGTCATAAAGCCCTGTTGTCACCAAAGTATCGGGGCAAACGCCATCGCCGATGTTCCGAACTTTAATTTTCGGCTCTTTTTCCTTGCTAAATCCTGAATAAAAAGCGGCAAAACTGGCGGCATTGTTCTGTCCATACATAGCGACTTGCACCGCACCTTGTGCTTTGACACTAATGGTAGAGATTTTTTGAGTCTGTTTAAATAGCGAAATATTGCGATACGTTACAAAATCGGGATTACCAACCACGGTTCCAGGTGTACCGAGATTGACTTGCGCACCATCAATTAACACCGTTACCAACGAGTCACGCATCGCCGTTATCATCACGCCACCGTCAAAGGACATCGCGCCAATCACATTCGGTTGAATAATATTATTAATCTCATTGGGAATACTGCAACTTATGGGCGGCACAAAAATCAACCCCTCAGTACGATATTGGTTGCTGGTGCCGTCGGGTGAACCACCAACCATTTGATAAACGTAAGCCTTTTGTGAGGTGCGGATATAGAGGTTATTGTCAGCAGAAAAAGCACTTGTCAATATGGGATAAAACTGACCTGCATTGAGCGTCGCTATTGGTGAAGTGCTGCCATTCAGAAAAATTTGTGTATTATTGAAGTGCGCCACAACCATCGGACGCTCCAAAGCCGTCGAGCCGTTGCCTTTGCACAAAACATACTCTTTACCGACATTTTCGACCGCAACAATTTGGTCCATACCTGCGTCTTTATCAGCCGAAGTAACGGGCGAACCACACCATGAACCTGAATTAACGACGATTGGTTTGGTTGATTCTACCAAGCCGCCCATAAAGCCATTCGGTGGTTGTGTCGTACCATTCGAGGTGAGATATTGACCATAAACAATACACTCTCCTTTTTGTAAAATAATTTTTTCAGAACCTATTGAAGCGACATCAGCCCCGTCTTTTCGGAATTTAGTCGCTGGGTCAAAACCTGAAAAAGTCACTTCTGTGGAGTCCTCCGTTGCCATAATGCCTACAAAATTTGAGCGCGAACCAGAGTTTGGGTCGGGTGCTTGCAGCAGATGTCCAATCCTAAAAGTTTTGCCTAATGCAGAACGTCCTTTACATGTGAGATTCGTTGCTTGTGCTTGATTGTTGGAATGGGCACGGAAATAAGCATAGAATTTCTTTTGTCCATCTATAACTAACCCTCTGTTTTTCAATGCTTTATGCAAATCTAACTCTGGTACAAGGGCAAAAGTTGTATTGGTGCTGCCCATGTCATAAATATAGGGTTGCGAATTGCTGATATTAACCGTCGAAATCAAAGTGCCTGAACCATCGCGTATATTTACTGGAAATGCCGTTTGTTCGGGTGTTGACAAATACAAATATTGAGGCCCCCAATCCAAGCGAGCGTGCATCGGCGGCATCCAATGAATAGAGTCTAATTGGCTAAAAAGATTGAGAGAACAAATGCATAAAAGGACAATAAGTAAGCGTTTATACATAGCGTATTTTTTGTAAAATTACACAATTGAATATCATTAAAATAGGATAATTTCGTTTCTCAAACGCTGTTTTTAGACACTGCGTTGCGTTTAAACGTTTAATCAAAATCATTTTAAAATTATGACAATTGGTATTGGAGGCATCAGTCGTGGCGGTAAATCAACCTTAGCAGCACTCATTTTTCAACTTTTTACTGAGGGGGGGCAAACCGCCACTATTTTGGCACAAGACGATTACGTTTTTCCGAACGAGCAGACTCCTAAAATTCGACAGGACAAAGAAGTAGAAATGGATTGGGAAATACCCGAATCTATTGATTTTCAACGATATAGAAATGTAATTTTAGATGCGCAACAGCAATTCGATAACGTAATTACTGAGGGGTTACTCAATTTTTATGCCGAAGACATCAATGTGCTTTTTGATAAATTTCTTTTTGTGGACATTTCAAAAGCGACATTTTTAAGTCGAAAAGCGGAAGATAAACGTTGGGGCGAAGTGCCAAATTGGTATATCGAACATATTTGGGAAAGCCATTTGCAGTTTGGACGAACGATTTTTAAAGATGATAGATATGATGTACTTGTACTTTCAGGAGAAGCTGAATTTGATAAAAACATCGTTATTGATTTCCTGAGAAAGTGAAGTTAATAGCACCTTTTTAGAATAAAATACGTTTAGGATACGTTCTGAAAACACTAAAAAACAGATTCTAAAACCACTGCATCTATTATCAGTTATAACAAAACCGTTTTATGAAAAAACTCATTTATCGTTCGTTTTCGTTCATTTTTCCTTGTTTTTGTCTCTTTTTGATACCCTCCAGTCTATCGGCACAAGCTTATGGTACTGCCGCAGGTGCGCGTATCGGCGACGGTTGGGGTATTACTTTGCAACAACAAGTGGCCATACACACAACGGTTGAAGGCATCCTGCAAAGAAGTTTTAAATCTCAAGATGTTACTTTATGCGTTCTGGGCGAACAACATAAAAACCTTTTATCGCGTGGTTTTAACCTCTACTTTGGTGGTGGTTTGTACAAAACTTGGTTAGAAAAAAGAACCAATGTCATCGTTCAACCTGCCGACCCGTGGGGCATCACGCCGATAGCTGGTTTAGAAATTACTTTAGGAAAATTCAATATTTCTGGCGATTTCAAACCGCTACTTAAATTGGGTGGTGGCGACGATACCACTTCTGGTTTCAGTTGGCAATCAGCCATTTCTATTCGCTATGTCTTTGCAGGTCGCTATTTCAAAAACGATGATTGGAAGTTTTGGGAAAAATGGAAGAAAAAAAAGAAGAAGTGAATAGTGGATAGTTGATGGTGGATAATTTTAACATTATCCACCATCCATTTTTTAGATTGTTTTCAGGTATTCAATCAGGGCTTTACGCTCATCGGTAGTTAATTTATCACCATATATATGACCTTGATTGCCATAGCCTAATTGTGTGGTATCATAAGTTTTGGTATTGCTTTTTGTTGTTTCTACTTTATATTTCCAACCTACTTTAACAGCATCATAATCAGCTGTATTATCAAAAGTCCGACTCCATTTTGCGGGGCGTTGCGCTGAATTAAGCAAATCGTCGAGCGTTGGCACTGAACCATTGTGGAGGTAGGGCGCGGTTGCCCAAATACCATCGAGTGGCGGCGCGACATAACCTTTTGTGGGTAACAGTTGAGCCGCCGCAGGTTTCTGATTGAACCAACTGCGGTTATACCAACTGTCGTAATCGGGGTATTGGGCATACTCGTCAGCCAAAGCGCGGTCTGTGCCAATCGTTTGTAAATCAATGAGATAGTTCGGATAAGACTCGTCTGTACCGTATTTGCCATGACATTTTTGACAGTTCGCAATGAAAATTGCTTTGCCTTTTGTCACCAAAGTTTGGTCAATAGCGTTCGGATATTGGGGGGGGCGTAACGTGCGCAAATAAGCCATAACGTCGGGAAAACGGGCATCAATTTTTCGTGCTTCCGTGCTGTCGAGCATGGATACCAAAGCAGATGCCATGCTCAAACGTCCAAAATCACCAACACCGAGAGCATTGTAATATAAGGCATTTTTCTTACGCATCAACCACCATGCAGGTATATCAGTTGGAATAACACGCGTCGGAATAGTGAATTGAGCCGTTTCAATCCATGTCAATTTTTTGTCATGCCTAAAAGCGGACAATGTGCCAAAAATTTTATCCGCAGGGCTCACCCCACGCGTATCCATACGAATATAAGGCGAAATGCTTTTGAAACCGCGGCTAAACGGCATATACGCAGCCCATTCCTTAGAATTGATGCCATACGAACTTTGAACAATACCGTCCACTGCGCCCAAAAGTTGACCGATGTCCTGTGTATTATCGGCTGTCGTATTGCCCAAACCAACGACAATTTGACCATTCAAACGGTCGGCATGGCAACTCATACAGTTGGTATAAACGACTTTAATGCCATTTGAAGCCGTTGTCACTGTATAATTAAACGGAATACCTTTGTTGTAGCCTGTTCGTCCCAAATCATCGGGGCTATTCGACGAAAAAAATGGAACAGCTTTGTAGATGTCAAACGGAATACCGCTGCTGATATAGTCGCCGCTGTGCAAGTAACTACGCCCAGCATCGGCATTGCCCGAGCGTTGTTCAGTGGCTTGAATTTTCGTTGCTCCTGTTGGAATCGGTTCTGTAAGAGCAGTCGTATTTTTGCAATTCACCCAAAGAAGTAGGAAGGTAATGGGTGTAATGATAAGAGAAAATTTAGTGCGCATGTCAAGTGATTTTTTGTTCAAAAAATTTAATTTCCTAGAAAAACAACGATTTTAGGCGACAAAAATAAACAAAAAAAACCTTTTTCCTGTGTTAAGAAAAAGGTTTTCAAGCATTGTATATGTTTTAAAAAATTACTCCCTAAGAGCAATTTCATTATTCAATTCGCTTGCAACTTTTTTAGCAAAATCAACCAATTTTTTATAATACAAAAGATTCTGCTTGACATTCTTTTTGTTATCATCAGAAAGCGGCAAAGTCTCTAATTCAGCATACAATTTTAAGGATTCCATCAAAGGTATTTCGAGACCTTGAAGTTTTAGAGCCCAATCTCTACGTTTTTCAACAGCTAATTGTGTTATTTTTGGATAATAATTTTTATTGAACGCTTGAACACTATCAAAAACAGGTTTCACTTTAGCGGCTTGTATTTTTGCTAATTTTATTGCCACAGCAGAATCATATGGCATAAAATCATACGCTCTTCGAAAACTTAACCATGTCCTTCCTATGGAATCCAAACGACTTTCATCGCCTAAAATTTTTTTGAAATTAAAATGGAGCGAATCCCCCCCCTCAGTAATAATAGCCTTTTCTGACTGTTTATTAAAAAAAATATCACGCGTAACTAATTGATTCGTCAATTGATACGCAGGGTCAAAAGCAAGATGTGTTTTTTGAAATGCAGCCATTTGTGGCATAAACCACTTTTCAAAGGCAGGTGAAAGTGGTACTTGTTTATTGTCATCTAAATCATTTGCAGCCCAAGTGACATCAAAGGCATGCCACTCACCATCAACATATATGACATTCCAAGCATGGTTTTGAATGTTTGTTGCATCGTGAATATCCTTACCGTAACCCGCAACATACCTAACGACGATGCCTGATTGTTCACATAATTGCATCAAAAGTCTTGAATAACCACTACAAACAGCTTTTTTGGTATTAAAAACAGTGAGTGGAGTCTGTTTGTCATCGGTTAATTTTTCATCATATTTAATATGCGTAGCAATCCAAACAAAATAAAAACGTACCCTTGCGAGGTCAGTTTGCGTTTGACTTTCGCAATAGGCAACAAGCCCATCTAACGAACGCATCTTCTCAGTAGGCGTTTGGATAGATGCCGAATCAATAGAATAAAAGTTTTCAGACGAAAGGTTTTTCGATAGGCAGAGTAAGAAAGGCAGAACCCAAAGAAATTTTAGCACAGAATTTGATTTTAGTTATTGGTAAATTTGTTAAAGTGTGTAAACCAATTTAATCTTCAAATATTGTACTTTTCTTCCATTTTAAATAAAAAAATACTTTGTTTTTTAGAATATGTATATAAAACAATAAAATTAGGTAAAAAACTTAAAGCCCGTTCTGCTTTGCCCATATAAATAATAAAAAAATTACTTCCGTTTTTCCAATTCCGATTTAACCCGATCCCAACTTTGCGAAAAATAATTTATCAAATTGGCTATTTGTCGTCCACTC
>JAYTUR010000450.1:0-6770 GCA_043744475.1 Saprospiraceae bacterium
CAATTTTTCTATCAAAAATAAGCTCAACCCAATAGATTTCTTACGCGTACGCCTTTCGAGCGAAGCGAGAAACAGGGCGTGATTGTATCTCCGAACTCAAGTTAAATTAGAAGTTAAATTTGTAGCTCCATTTCTAATAGTGCATAACTCAATGCTTTGCCATGCGTATCCATCGCCAAAGATGTGGTAACACCACCCAATAAAGCATTTTGACAAACAAAAAGCAATGATGAAATATTGGGCATTTCATACCGCACAATATCACCTGAAACGATGTCTTTCAAGTGTGTTTTCACCGCTTCCACAGTCACTTTTAAACACAATAATTCATAGTCCTTTTCATTGTAAGGTATCAATGAAAGGGTTGAAACATTGCCTTTGTCACCTGCCCGACTGTGGGCGATTTCGTATAATTTCATGTTTCAAATATTGAAATTTGAGGGTAAATGACTTCCCTTTTTATTAAAATAGATACAATGCCAATCACTTCATTGACATATTTCCGAACACCTCCACCACCTGCTGGTCCATTGGTATAAAGGGCTTCAACTTCTTCACCAATCAAGGCAGCTTGTTCTAAATTATCCGCTTTACCTGCTATTCGCAGGCGAATTTCGTAGGATACTGAGGGGGTGTTAAAGGTTGTTCGATGAACTGAATTTTGACCAATATAATCAATTTTCAACTCTTTTATATCGTTTTTTAAACGTTCTTCTATGATTTCACCTGCTAATTTGGCTCGTTCAAAAGCATTTTGCCCTGCGTAGGAAATTTCGCCTTCGCCTAAGAAAAAGGCTTTATAACCCACACTCACTTTGTACATTTCGGGTTTCGTTTTACCAGTTCCACCCGAAACGTGGACTTGATTTTTACCGATTTCTTTTAATGAAACAGTTGTAAAATCGGCTATCACATCGGGCGTAAAATATTCGTATGGATTAATCACTTCGTACAATAATTGCTCTTTCACCGTTTGTAAATTAACAACGCCACCCGTACCTTCTACTTTGCTAATAATGGCTGAACCATCGGAGAAAATATCCGCAAAAGGGTGTCCCAAATACGCCATATCGGGAACAGGTTTTTTGATAGGGTCAGCAAAATAACCGCCTGTGATATGCCCTGCGCACTCCAATAAATGCCCGATAACAGTGCCTTTTCCCATTAAATCATAGTCATTTGTTGCCCAACCAAATTCATGTATCATAGGCGCAAGGAACAGCGAAGGGTCTGCTACTCGACCTGTTATGATGATATTGGCTTCCGATTTCAAGGCTTCTAAAATGCCTTCGATGCCCAAATACGCATTGGCAGATATTGGATTTCGGATTTCGGATTTCGGAACATTTGTTTCCATTAATTCAAACTCACCTTCCGAAATTCGAGAACCGAAATCCGAAATCAAATCATCACCTGTAACGGCAGCCACTTTTATTTTTAAACCCATTTTTTGGGCAATTTCAATAGTCTTTTGAGCCGCCGCAATAGGATTTGCTGCACCCATATTGGTCACTAAACGGGCTTTATTTTTAATTAAAATGGGTAAAAGTGATGTGATACGCCTTTCTAAAAGCGGGTCATAGCCTCTGGTGGGGTCCGCCATTTTGCGTTTTTGAGCCAAACCAATCGTGCGTTCTGCAAGACATTCGAGTACCAAATAGTCCAATTCGCCTTGTTCTGATAAAATTACTGAGGGGTCTAATCTATCGCCTGAAAAACCTGCACCGCAGCCAATTCTTAGCCCCCTAACCCCCAAAGGGGGAATATTTTCTTGTTTCATTTTAAAATTTCAAATAATCATTAAAAAAAGGCAATAAACCATTTAAAACTCGACCATCTTGTGTCCAAATTTTGTTGTTGTGGTCGCCAATATATTCCTCTGCATAATGATTGATACCTAAATTTTCCAATCGCTGACTCAACATACCGATTTGAACAGGGAAACGAGGCGAATCATTTCTACCCCAATCCATTTTAATAGCCGTCAATTTGCGAAGATTATCAGCGTATTTATCCACCATATAAACAGGCATATTTTGCTCCCATTTTTCTAAAATAGCTTGATTGACGACCATTTTATCGCCCTCATACGTGAATGGAAAATCACAATAAAAAGGTGGTTTTGTAGGGTTTGGCGACCAAGCCCTCGCCACAGCGACCAGCACTTTTGGGTAATAAGTTTTCTTCAATTCCTCTTGCGTTTTAATATTTGCCACCTCTTTATATGAAGTGCTATTCGGACCAAATTCTTTCACAAAAGCCAATAATCCAGGGCTAAGAGCATAGACGCTGCTAAAGACTTCGGGGTACAACATCGCTATTTTGAAAGCACCATAGCCACCCATCGAGTGCCCTGCAATACCACGACTTTCTCGATTGGCAAGGGTTCTAAAATTTTTATCCACGTATTCCACCAATTCCTTTGCCGTAAAATCTGACCAATTGCCTATTAAAGTCGAATTACTATAAAAACTACCTTCAAAGACAGTGTATTGGTCTGCTTGGACAAGAATAAATGGTCGGATTTTTTGACGACGAATGCCCTCATCTAAGATGTTTTTCATATTGGGAAAAATACTGTCCTTGCCCATGAAGCCATGTAAATAATAAATGACTGGATAACGCTGTGCTGAACCATCATAATTGGGTGGCAAGTAAACCGAAACTTTGCGGTTGGGGTTTTCACCGCCACTATTTTGCAATTGTTTTGAATTAATGGTAAAACTAACGATTTTACCTGCATTCGTCTGGCTGTATGAATGTGTGCAAAACAAAGTCATTACGATAAAAAGAAAGAATTTTTTCATGTATTTAGCTTTTAAAAACAATAAACTATGTAACGATTGAAATTTAAAGTGTGAACTGTGTCGCATGTCGCCTTAATTCTGTCGCTTTATTTTATCCCTTGCGTAACATCAGTTATTTATAGATGTATTGAACCCGTCAAAAGAGCCACAATTGTCATCACAATCGTCGTTCCCCAAGCCCATTTGAAGATAAAACGTTGATGCTCGCCTAAATCCACTTCCGACAAACCAACCAATAAAAACGTAGAAGCCGTCAAAGGGCTAATCGGAAAACCGACTGTCATTTGACCCAACAAAGCAGCCCGACCTATTTCAAGCGGGTCAATTCCAAATTGTGTTGCTGTTTGGCTTAAAATGGGAACAACACCGAAATAGTAGGCATCGGGGGTGAAAAGCATACTGGCAGGCAGGCTCGTTAACGCTGTCAAAGTGGGTAAAAGATTGGCGTGTTGTTGTGGTATCAGTGCCACAAAACTACCAGCCATTGCATCAATCATTTTAGTACCTGTCAGAACACCTGAAAAAATCCCTGCGGCAAAAATCATACTCGACACCATGAAAATATTATTACCATGACCCCTCAGTATTTTTTGCTGTTCGGGCAGTTTTGGATAGTTGATAATCAAAGCAACCATACTCGCTACGATGAATAAAACAGGGGCAGGAACCCAACCTTTCACCAATGCTATAATCAATAGAACAGTCATTAAAGCATTGAAATACAATATTTTAGGTCGTCTTAAAAGATGTTGCTCCTCGGTCAAATTATCCTTATGATTGTATTGGAAATCAATAACCCCAAGCCTTGTTCTTTCTTTTTTGCCGAACAAATACGCCACAAAAAGCACCCATAAAATACCGCCAATAATAGCAGGGATATTAGGGTTAAAAATATGAACAGCATCACTTTTCAAAGTAGAAATGGCTCTTGCAGAAGTACCCGACCACGGCACTAAATGCAAAGGACCTACGCTCAACGCCACAATGCCCGAAAGCATCAAACGATTGATTTTCAATTGTTTATAAATGGGTAAAAATGCTGAAAGCACAATCATAAACGTTGCTGTACCGTCTCCATCTAAATGGACAATCATGGTTAAAATGGCGGTTCCTACTATCACTTTCAAAGGGTCGCCTTTGACCGATTTTATGATAAAAGCAATGACAGGGTCAAACAGTCCTGCATCGAGCATTGTAGCAAAATACAGGACTGCAAACATCAATAAAATACCTGTTGGGGCAACCTGTTTAATGCCTGTCAGCATCATGTCGCCCAGTGATTTTATATCAAAACCAGCCAATAATCCAAAAACTAAAGGTACTAAAACCAATGCCGTCATTACTGATACCCGTTTGGTCATTATCAGTATTAAAAAACTGCCGATTGTAGCGAAACCAAGAAAAGCTAACATAAGCGTTGGGATTTTAAAATAGATTTTCTATTTTTTATAAAATAGGACACCCCTCAGTAAGTATGAATTTAAACCTTCTACTTGAACCCTCTTGGTATTCTTCTTCTTTGGCGTTTCTAATAGCGTTGATGTACGTTGATAATCAATAAGTTGCAAAAATCCTGATAAGCCTGTTAGGGCTGACACCGTTTATAGACAATCCATTAAGTCTTGTTTTTAAGGTGCATAGCACCGACACCGTATAAAAATGTTATAACTGGGGCGGTGCTACGCACCTTATAAAAAATTTGGCTTTATGCTTTTGCTATAAACGGGGACAGTCCTAACGGACTTTTCATAACCTGTTGATTATCAACGCACATCAACTCTAATATTCTCTTGAATAGTTGGATTGGCAAAATGCCCTACCAATTTTTGATAAGCATTTTCTAATTTCGTTTTATCTAAGTCGCTGATAAACTTTTTTGTATGGACTGTTGAAATATTGGAATATTGTATTTTTTCGTTTTTTCCAACAAAGGTATTATATTTATGTGTATTCTTTTCTTCGGTTTCTTCGGATTTTTGCTTTCGCCGAATAAGGGGTTTTGCACAATACTTTTCGGGATAATTCATACCACCTTGCGTAACATCAGTCATGTTTTACTGAGGGGGTATTCAAATGCTCATTTCAAGTAGTTTTCATTCAATATCTTTACATTTGTCATTTTTATTGCTGGTTTTTTATCACGAGTTATTTTTAGACTTTTAATTTTTTTTTAATCAATAAATGCAAAAACAAGGAACGTTACTTTTTTTTGAACGATTCTCTTAACTTTGCGTTTTTATTTGTGATAGAAAATCAGTCATAAAAATCATAAGAAAAAACGAATTTATGTCCTACAACCAACCCAAAGGGTTCATTTTTCAAGACCGTCATATCGGACCCAATCAATCTGAACGCAACGAAATGCTCGCCACAATTGGCGTTGACAGCCTCGAAACATTGATTGACCAAACTGTTCCAGCTAATATTCGTTTATCAAAACCTTTAAACTTGCCATTTGCACTGTCTGAACACAGATATTTGCAGCATATAAAAGGTATTGGTAAGATGAACAAAACTTTTCGGAGTTTTATCGGCATGGGTTATCATGGCACAGTAACGCCTTCCGTTATTTTGCGTAATGTCTTTCAAAACCCAGGTTGGTACACGCAATATACACCCTATCAAGCTGAAATAGCGCAAGGTCGCCTCGAAGCGATTTTGAATTTTCAGACGATGATTTCTGATTTAACCGCTTTGCCGATTGCTAATGCCTCTCTTTTGGACGAAGCAACGGCGGCAGCAGAGGCTATGACGATGTTTTTTGCTGAAAAAAACAAAAAAGTCAAAAACCCTACGGATGCGGCTAAGGTCTTTTTGGTTGACGAAAACGTTTTAGCTTCTACGATAGATGTCCTCATTACAAGAGCGACACCCCTCAGTATAGAAGTGAAAGTAGGCAATTGGCAAGCCTTTGATTTGTCTCAAAATGTGTTTGGTACATTGTTACAATATCCGAATATCAAAGGAGAAATTGAAGATTATCGTGCTTTTGCCTTGAAATGTCAAGAAAACAAAGTGTTTTTGACAGTTGCAACGGATTTAATGTCTTTGGCATTGTTGACCCCACCGGGTGAATGGGGTGCGGATTGTGTTGTTGGTAATTCACAACGTTTTGGCGTTCCGATGGGTTTTGGCGGACCTCATGCTGCATTTTTTGCAACAAAAGATGATTTCAAACGCCAAATTCCTGGACGTATCATAGGTGTTTCAGTTGATGCACAAGGCAATCGAGCTTTGCGTATGGCTTTGCAAACGCGTGAACAGCATATTCGTCGTGAAAAAGCGACCTCAAATATCTGTACAGCTCAAGCATTATTAGCAATTATGGCTTCGATGTATGGCGTTTATCATGGACCAAAAGGTTTGAAAGCGATTGCACAGGATATACATTACAAGGCAATTTGGCTTGAAAAGTCTTTGACTAATTTAGGTTTCAAGACGCTGAATACACACTTTTTTGATACCGTCCGAGTAGAAGTTAAAGACCCTGAAATACTGAGGGGTATCAAAACGCAAGCGGAAAAAGACGGTTATAACTTTTGGTATGATGGCATCAACATACAAATTACGCTTGATGAAACCGTTACGAATGACGATATGGCATACTTGCAGATGATTTTTATGCCTTTTACGGATAAAAAAACGAAGTTTCTTTTAGAAGACTTAGAAAGTCATTTGCCTGAACAACTGGAACGGACAAGTGCCTATTTGACGCATCCTGTTTTCAATACGCACCACACCGAATCTCAAATGATGCGCTATATCAAACGGTTGGAAAACAAGGATTTGTCGTTGACACACTCCATGATTTCGTTGGGAAGTTGTACGATGAAACTCAATGCAGCTTCGGAATTGATACCTGTTAGTTGGGAAGAATTCGCGAATATTCATCCTTTTGCGCCTTCAAGCCAGACAAAGGGGTATCAAAAAATGATAAAATACCTTTCGACTTGGTTGTGTGAA
>JAYTUR010000451.1:0-1766 GCA_043744475.1 Saprospiraceae bacterium
GTTTGTTACCTTTTACTTTTATATCTTTATTCATCAGCGGTTGGGGGCAGACACAGCAATGAATACCCTGCCTGACAGCAATACCCGACCGTTGGCTGCCATACAAAACGACATTCCGAAAACAAACAACTAAACGAAAATGATACAAATTGAAAAGACAGTACGGATGACAACTATTTTTTTGTTCATTGTTTCTATGACCTTAAAAGTAGTTGGACAAAATGTGCCAGTTGGTAAGTATGACACTACTAATTATCCAAAAGACAGGAAAATTATCAACTCAATTAAAAATAGCTTTGACAAGTCATTATCCTTAAACGACGACTATGTTGGTATTGGAGCAGACGGAAAAATATCTTTTGGAATTCCAGCAGAGCTTCAAACTTTTGTAAAAGACAGTATAAGTTTTAAATCAATTACACCAGTTCCAGGAACAGAATTACTTAGAATATTTAACGGGACAACTGCAATTAAAACCAAAACAATAGATGTTATTTTTGACTCACCAAAAGGAGACGTTCATTTTAAAGTCATCAGAGCGGAAACATATATCAAGCAAAAAGGGAAATGGTATTTTGTTTTGGGACAAGGAACAAATTTTATGACACAGGAAGAATTTGACGAATACAGAAGACAGCACACAACTAAAAATTGACAACTTCAAAATGTACGGCAGCCAACATGGGGTTTTGCAATATTGGGGCAGGACGTTGTAATCTTCATCATTAGCAACATGGCAGCAGTTGTTCGGGCAGGACTAGCATCAGTGGGCTTTTGGTTGTTATCTTGTACATTTGTTTTTCAATCGGCAGCGGTTCCGGGCTTGACGTTTTTCAAATCCCCCAACATCGCAAAGCCCTATTCGTAATGTGCAAGCTCGGTTCCGACAAAAATTGCAGCTTTTCATTCAAAGTTTCTACTCAATAAAATTCATTGCGATTTTAGTTTTGACACAGGCTTTTATGCAAGCAGGTTTTGTTACTGCATTTTTTTTGGCGGCGTGGTTGCGGCGGGACAAAGTGGCTCTCTACTTTTGCAAAATCAGTTTTTAGTTTGTTGCAGTTCCTTCTTTTTAGTTTGTAATGTTTGCATTTTTTGTCGCTGTGGGCTTGGACAAAATTCGGAAGCCTTCACATTTTTTGGTTGTAGTTGGCTCGTAAGTTTTTTGTTCGCCCGTTTCATTTCATACCGCAAGTTGTAGTGCTTTTATTTTTTTGTTGCAGCTTCGGGCGGACAAGTTGGCTTGCTACTTTTTCAAAAACCAGTTTTTAAAATCATACCTGGCTTTGTAGTGTTTACTTTTTGTTGCAGCAGTTTTGGGTGGACAGTGTGAGTTTATTTGTAAGCACGGTTTCTTTTGCGACAGCGAACAGTAACTTCTTTTTATGCAAATAGTTTTTAGTTTTCAAACAGCATTCGGTTTTCAATTCAATGCTGTCTGTGTTTTATTTGTTACAGTCTTAGCTTTGCCGCCTGCACATTACAGGGGGTTTGGCGTTAGGCTGGCAGGACGTTGTCCTGCTCCATCTGCGGTTTTTCAATTTGGCTTTTGTTCAGGGCTGGACGAGCATCTATCGACTTTTTTTTGTTACCTTCAACTTTTATATCTTTAATCGGCTGCGGTTCCGGGGCTGGACATTAAAAATGTCCAGCCCATCGCCAAGCCCTACCGTTAACTGCCATGCCGCCGCAGGCGCAAATCCGGGCATTTGTACAATTTATTTATTTGGTGCCAGTTGTATTAAAATTTGTTTTTCAGCCTTGGT
>JAYTUR010000452.1:0-6758 GCA_043744475.1 Saprospiraceae bacterium
GATTTCTAAGATTGTCGCAGAGTTATATGCCCTTTACGACAAAAAGCATGTGTATAAAATTTATGATAAAACCTACGCAAAAATCATTTACGGACAAGAAGTTGTAAATGGTGTGCGGCTCGAAGGAGGTTTAGAATATGCGCAACGTGCCCCCCTCAGTATCAACACGGAATACAGTTTCCGCAAAAAAAATGAGGAATACAACAGCAATGACCCTGTGCCAAATGTGAATTTTAGTAAAAACAACGCTCTATTTGCAGATGTCAAACTCACGTGGACACCTGCACAAAAGTATTTGACGTATCCGAACTATAAAGATATTGAAGACTCAAATTATCCTACTTTCTCATTAGCGTATCGCAAAGCGTTTAAGATGAACAACACAAACAGCGTTCAATTTGACCAAATGCGCTTTGTTGTGAAACAAGACAAAATAGGCATGGGTTTGTTTGGATATACTGAATTGCAAGGCGAGTACGGTGGCTTTTTGAATAAACAAAAACTCGAATTCGTTGATTTTCAACATTTTAATGGCAATGAAACGTGTTTTGGTAATCCACGCGATTACATGACCAGTTTTATGAACCTACCCTTTTATCGGTTTTCGACATTGGGCAATTATGTGATGTTACATGCGCAACACCATTTCGAAGGTTTCATCTTAGATAAATTGCCTTTGATTCGCAAATTAGGCTTCAAAGAAGTTTTTCGTCTCGCTTATTTGAATACACCTGAATTGGGCAATTATACTGAAATTGGTTTTGGCATTGACAATGTCGGTTTCGGTTTGTTTCGCTTCCTGCGTTTGGATTTAAGTTGGCAATTGAAAGGCAGAGAAATTACGTCCAATCCTATTTTTATGATTGGGGTTAAATTGTAAAATTTTGACAAACTCCCTAATTCAAATTAAAGGGTATATCACAAATTCTCAACTAGAACGATTACTCAGAAACTGTTTTAAAACTAAAAACATACAATTACTCACTGTTTTTTGCTTCGCAAAAGAAGCGTGCAGAGAGAAAATCTATCAGAGCGAAGCTATTTTTTGAATTAAAATCAAAGATTTTTATTCAAAAAATAGCTTCGCTCTAAAAAAAAACTTTAAAGTACGTTTTTCGAGCAAAGCGAGAAACAGTGAGATGAGGTGTCGCCAAAGGCTGCAGCTGTAGCCAAAGCTTCTGGAATTGAATCTGTCAAATTTTGCTCAAGTTTTTTGAGCTTGGCTTTTATTATTTCTAAGCCGTTCTTCGTTTCGTAAAATTTAGGCATTGTATATTAGTTTATAAATGATAATTTGCTGTTTATGGAATATTCGTTCACCAACAAGCAGGCGATTCAAAAGCCAACAACGTTTTGAGTTTTTATTTTATATCTTATAGATGTGCAGCCAGCGAGAAATACATTTAATTTGGGCAATAGCCCCCCTCAGTATAAAGTCTTATTTCGGGAGTTAAAGACCCCCTCTGTATAATGAACATCGGTCGAGAGAGCGATGCCAGCTACACGTACTTCTTCAAATTAGTCGCCAGCCGTTTTTGCAACACGCCGACTAACTTCTTAATCCCCGGATTGTTGACTTGTATCATATTACTCTCATTGCCATTGAGATTCGCATGGTCTATGATTTTATACACTTTTGCTCTGAATGTGTATAAATCATCTGTGATGTCTTTAGGTAGATACATACCGTGTCCTTCTGCCAAATACATCTCAGGTAGTTTTTCAAGAAATTCTAAGCCTTGCGGTTTTCTTAAAAAATAGTTCTTGTTGTTGTCTTCAAAGAAAATGGCTTTGCTGTTGACATTGGCAGATAGGTACATCAACATCGCATAAGCGGCTTTGCAAGCGGCTTTGGTTTCATCAATATGCGAGTCTTTGGTATCTTCGATACAACCACACACGTTTAATAAGCCATTATGAATTTGATTTCTATGTCGGGTGCTGTCATCAAAAGAAACAATATTAATATTTTCTTTTCTTTTTAAGTTCGTAAAATTGGCTTTTATCGTGGTAAGGTCTTTCAGCAAACTGTCATTGTTTTGTTCTCTAAAATAGGTTTCCATGACTTCAATCGCTTCATCTGTTTTGCTGTTGCCGATGAGTTTTCGGACTTTATCTTTGAATTCTTTGACGGTCATTCTTTTTGTTTTTTTAACGTAAACGAGTATGAAATAAGTTGGTTTAGCTTAAACGCGACTATCAAAGTGAGGAAAACCACTAGCATTTAAAAAAGCACAATCGTCATTGCGAGCGGAGCGACGCAATCTGTTTAGGTGTTCACAGACTTTTTAATCATGCGGTTGAACGAAACAATGATACTCAGCTTGAATTGAACAGATTGCTTCGCTTCGCTCGCAATGACGATTGTTTCTTTGCAATGACGATTGTGCGTTGTTTAATGAGGGTACTAAAAAATATTGACCAACTCTTTTTTGACGCTTACTATGTCATTGTAATAAAATTGTATTATGACGTTTCCATTTTTTCCTTATACGGTTGATGCTTCCATTCTTTTCGGCTTTATCATCTTCAACAAATCCGTATAATACCGTTTTGCGACAACAAATATCTTCTCACACATATAGTCATGTGATTCATTCTGAACCTCATCTGTCAACCAATCAAAATAAGGGATTTGATTGTGCAAAAACCGATTGCGTAGATTTTTGACATTGTTATTATAATGTTCTGCTTTTGTGCGGTCGGTCAAATGATGGGTCGCTATGTCCATAAATATATTGTGTTCGTAGAAGCCGCCACGTCTAACAACGTCAGGGTCGAATTCATCTTTAAACCACGTGTAAACGTTGCGTTCAAAATTATAAATCTCTGCAAAGAAAGACTCTCTGCCTAAGTCATACAATTCAAACTCCTTCTTAATTTTTTCGTGTTCTATCTCTTTCACAGGCTGATAGTACAAAGCCAAATTTGCCAAACGGCGGTCTTTGAGGACACGACGCAAATCGCCATAACGTCGAATAGGCAATTGTTCGATGATACGGGCTTGGCTGTTGGGTATTTCTCCTTTAACGGTTACTAATTTACTTAAAACTTCTTCAAGATTTGCCAATTCCACACCTTTTAAATCAATATCCATGTGTTCAGACGCATTGTTCTGACGGTCTTTTATCATCAACCACAAAGCACGGTCATTGGTTTGATGATAACGTATCGTTTGTTCGCGGTCTAAGATGCGGTTTTTGATACGGTGCGTATCACGGAGTTTATCACGCATTTCTTGCAACTTTTCTTTCCTAATCTCTTCTTGTTTGTTGTTTTTCGGTTTACCTCTACCGATGACTTCTTTTTGTTCATCGAGTTTCAATATATCTGCTTCCAACTCTGCGACGTATGCCGATTTCAATTTTACGGCTCTTTTCTCATCTACGTCTTTGTGGTTTGACCCCTCAGTATTTTCCTCTACTTTGGGCATCTGATAGTAGTGGTCATAGCCAAAAAAGTCTTGCGTATCGCCGTTGACATATTGTTCCAAACTATACACCACCGTATTTATCTCACCTTTGTATCCTGCTTTTTTGGTTTTATTCAATGACATAGATATTGCTTCATTGAATAATCCTTTGGGCAGTAAAATAGGCACACCTTCATATGATTTTGACATGCCTTTCTTTTCGGGTTTTGGCAAAAAGTAACCGTATTTGGCTTTTATCACATCGGGATTGGCGTATTGGGGATTGTCTATATCGCCACAAACGAATTTGACGACTTCTCCTAAAAAATTGTCTTTGGCAACAAGATACTTTTTATAAAAATCTAATAAGGATTTACATTCGCCTTTGCCTATGTTTTGCAAAAAAGGATGCTGCAAGTCCGTTACAGGGTTGTGTATCAAGCCCATTTCTTTGAAATAATGCCATATATCGTCTTTGTTAGATGAAAAATAAGCCAATGAATATTGTAAAATCCTAAATTGGTCGTTGTTCATCTTTTGGTCGTGTTCTTTTGCGTTCACGATATGTTTACGAGGCGGCATAAAATGCAAAATATCTTCTGCTAACCACGTTGCTTGTTCACCTGTGCGGGGGGCGCGGTCTTTATCACCTTCTTTCGGGTCTTTCGGTTTCTCTTTTCCTTTTTCATCTATCAGTATGTTGATAGCTTTTAAGCGTTGTTTAATCTCTTTGTGTTGCACAATCAATTTTTTGGTCACATATTCGCCATAAGGTGGAATCTTATAAGCCAATAGATATTCCCAAATATCTTGTGGAATACTGGTTTTGCCAATATTATAGGTCTCTTTGATACGGGCGGTTAATAATTTGCGCCGTTCTTCCATGTCTATTTGTCTTTCATCGTATTCTTTCAACAAAATCTTTCTTTCCCATTTGTCTTTATGGTAGGGTTTCTGTTCGTTTTTGGTGAAATCAGGCGGTGCGGTCAGTGGTTTGAACGTGCCATCAGCCACATCTTTGAAAAACTGCTTGATGTTTTTGATATAGTCAAGTATAAAATCCTCTGCACTTGTTTGTATTGTCCCTTCTTTGTAGAGGTATTGATAAAAAAACAAATTGCGTAATTCATAGGTGCTGAAAAACGCATCGGGTTCTGTGCCTTTTATCTTGTCTTGTTTTTCAAAATTGGGCAAACCCGGCAAATAATTGTCGTAAATGTTCAAATCTGCTTCGTTGTTAAAAATTTTAAAACCAATCGTTTGCTCGCCAAAGTTATAATGAGGAGAAAACTGTTCAATGATACTTTTTAATTGCGTTTTGCCATTCACTTCTTCAATCCATGATGTATCATATTTCCCTAAATAATCTTTGACTTTAACTTTACCATCGTCGTCTATAATCCAATTTGGTTTTATACTATTAATATATCGTTCATCTACGATTTTTTCCTCTAATTTATCTTGATTGACCATATCGTATCTGTCTCGCATCGGTTTCAACGTGCTAAAAGTGAAAATTGGTTGCGTCAATTCTCGTTCGCGGGTTTCGCCATACATCACTTTGCCGTATTTGTTCTTTTTCAATACTTTGCCCAATTGCACATGAAAGCGCAAACGGGGAAACGCATTTGTATCATCGAAATAACGTAAAGCGAAATAAGGGAAACGGTCGTTGTGTCTTAACAAAACCACCTCTTGAGCGACCCCCTCAGTATATTCGTCCATGTCGGCGGTGATGCCGTTGTCTTCTGCCGCTTTTAAATCATCGGCATTGATGACGATTTTGAAACGACGGTCTCTATTGGCTTCCGACAAGACGGGATACAACTCTTTGGGACAACGGTTCAGTTCATTGAGCATATCGAGCATGATGTCGCTGCTCTCGAGTTTGGGTTGTGGCAAGCGACAACAAAACATCGTGTAGGCTTTGAGCGGTGCTTTTTCTGTCAAAGACATTTTGTCTTCTGTCAATGCTTTTTGAAATCCTGCCAAACGGCTCAAAAAGATGGAAGCGTATTTGGGTTCAAGAAACAAACAAATGAAATACATCAATGCCTTGTCATCAATCTCTTTTGCCGTTATCTTGTATGGAACGCTTTGCGCTTTGATGTTTGGTTTTGAGCGTTCAAGCGGTGCGATGTGTTCGTGTGTAAAATAGTCGTACCGTTTTGTTTGTTTGTTTTTGTCAATCAAACGATACAATGCCGCGTCATAGATAGTGAAAAAAGTTTCTTCCTTGTCAAAGTTGACATGAAAAGACGATTTGAAATGTGAAAAACTATTCCGCAACTTGTTCAAGGTCTCGAAAAGGCTTTTGAGTAAGTCAGCGTATTCCTTTGGTTGCAATTCATCGGGTTTCACTTCTTTTTTTTTGTCTTTTCCACTGTTCAATTTATCAGCTAAACGTAATAAGTCAGCTTTCTTAACCGTCGCTTTGTCACGTTCATGCAAGACATCTTTGTAACACAAGAAAGGAAAGTGATGCCGCAAGTCGCCAATGAGTTTATACGTCTCATCGGGCTTTTTGCTATTGACCAATAAGTTTAACACGCCTGCTTGATGCAATTTGGCTTCATCAATCGGTTTGTTGTCATTGTATTTTTCGGATAAATAACTCAGTATCATATAAGCATTGTGGCGTGCCATGTTCAGATAAGTACCGAAATAATGGGGATGTTCCTGCCGATTGCGTGCATTGGGCATGGATATTTGTTTCATATTGATTGTGATTAAGACTCGATTTGAGCAATGAATGATTAAGTCTTAAAATTATTGTTTTTCTATCACTTCTCTGCCATACACACTTCTTTTTTTTGTATTTGTTTTTTTACCCCCTCAGTATGATTACCGAAATCAACATGTTGTTGAGAATATAAAAAAGCCTAATTGACTATCAAACAATCAATTAGGCATGAACGAGTTACAATCACCCTTTTACCTAAAGGGCTTCCGTAACGAAAGTTGCCGTTTGCGGTCGCGGTTTCGGCAAATCGGTTACAATCACCCTTTTACCTAAAGGGCTTCCGTAACCTATGTGGTTCAGAACCGCAGAAGAGCAAAGTTTTGAGTTACAATCACCCTTTTACCTAAAGGGCTTCGGTAACAGAGGGTAACAGCAACGGCGGCAAAAATTTAAACTCGGTTACAATCACCCTTTTACCTAAAGGGCTTCGGTAACGCAAAAAATGGGGTGTTGATTTTGACCAAATTACCGGTTACAATCACCCTTTTACCTAAAGGGCTTCGGTAACTCTTTATCTAATACCCAATTTGGGCTTTCAAAATCTTAGTTACAATCACCCTTTTACCTAAAGGGCTTCTGTAACCACATCTCCGTCGTAAATTT
>JAYTUR010000453.1:0-6750 GCA_043744475.1 Saprospiraceae bacterium
TTTGTCGTGGCGCAAATTATGGTGTGTATGTTCAAGGTTTGCCAGAAATGAATGTGCAAAATGTGGTGATTGAAAACTCGATGTTACAAGCCAAAAATGCGATGTTTTGCACCGCAGGAGATGGCATTACGTTGAAAAATGTGCAATTCTTAAGTGAAGGGAAACCTGAAATAAAGGTCTTGAATAGTAAGAAAGTGATAGTGAATGGAGTCAAATATTGACCCCTCAGTATTTTTTTAGTTAAACATCACTTTTATTATCAGCCCAAACAACATTTTCATAAATATCGGCAAGCGAAAGAGTGCAATTGAAGTAGTTCAAAGGAATCACATCACTTGGTTCGGCATAAATATCGAAACGCCAACCGAATTCATCGCGGCTAAATACCTCAATCAGCATCTCATCTTGTGAAACAATAAGGTAATATTGAAGCGAAGGCAGTGCGGTATATTCTTTGACTTTTGCATCGTGGTCAGTTGTTGAGGAATTTTCAGACGTAACCTCGATGAGCAATTCGGGCTTTGTGACAGCATGCGTTTGGGTTATTTCAGAGCGTTTTGCAACAGAAACATCAGGATAGCGGTAAGTTTTGCCCTCTCGAATCATGGTTCTGACATCATGCCGAATGGTATCATAACCTTTTTTATTAAGATGTAAACGCAAGTTGAAACCGCAATTATCGGCAATGCGATTGGCTTTTATGCTTTCTCCTGGCATGGCAATAAGTTTTCCGTTGACGAATTCATGTCGAATGTCAGAGTGTTTTTCCAACTCAAAATACTCTGGAACAGTGTATGTTTTATCCTTTATATTTTCAGGCTGTAAGGCTAAGGCTGTCATATTATTATAAGATTTTTGACAAAAATAAGTGTTTTTTAGAAGAAACGTCAAAATTATTGAAGCTCAATAACGCTAAACGCAATGAATCTTTGCCCTTTCGGAAACGTTTTCGCTATTCTTGGAAAAAATTAACGTTATGCCTATTAGCTTTGTTCGCATTTTTATAATGTGAATAATTGACGAAACAAAATAAAATTTTAAAAATGAAATCCATTCAGAAAATACTCTTTTGCGCAGCACTTATGATGAGTGCTGCTTTTACTCTTTTGGCGCAAGAACTACCAATGTCGGAACGCATGATGGCAACAATTATCCGCGAAAATAAAGACTCAATTGCTTATACTAACGAAAGTAAAGGGAAACCTGCTCGTTGGAATTACGAAATGGGTGTGGTACTAAACGCTTGTGAAAATGTGTGGTTGCGGTCAGGAAAAGGTGCATATTTCAATTATATTCAGAAAAACATAGATTTTTATGTCAAAGATGATGGCTCGATTCGCACCTATTCGGGTGAGGAACATAATATAGATTTAGTCACGCCTGGTCGTCAATGTTTGACGCTTTATAGTGTCACAGGCAAGGAAAAATACAAAAAAGCAGCGGATATACTGAGGGGTCAACTTAAAACGCAACCGCGTACAAAGCAAGGTGGTTTTTGGCATAAAAACATTTATCCGAATCAAATGTGGCTTGATGGCTTGTATATGGCAGAGCCTTTTTATGCGGAATATTCTAAACTGTTCAAAGAAGATAATTGGAATGACATTGCTAATCAGTTTGTTTGGATGGAAAAAAATGGTCGTGATGCCAAAACAGGTTTGTTGTATCACGGTTGGGACGAATCGAAAGAACAAAAATGGGCAAACAAAAAAACGGGTCAATCGCCGAATTTTTGGGATCGCGCCATGGGTTGGTATGCCGTCGCTTTGGTAGATGTGTTGGATTATTTCCCACAAAATCACCCGCGTCGCGCTGAATTGGTTGCCATTTTAGGGCGTGTGGCAGAAGCCGTTGTGAAGGTTCAAGATAAAGATGGCTGTTGGTGGCAAGTGATGAATAGGGTAGGAGATAAGGGCAATTATGCCGAAGCATCGGGCACCGCTATGTTGTCCTTTGCCTTAGCGAAAGGTGTGCGTATGGGCGTTTTACCTGCCAAATATTGGGCACCCGCTCAAAAAGGTTATGCGGGTATGCTTAAAAATTTTGTGACAAACAATGCTGATGGTTCTGTCAATCTTGAAAAAACCGTCTCTGTCAGTGGTTTGGGTGGCAATCCTTATCGGGATGGTACTTTTGAATATTATATCAAAGAACCGATTCGCCAAAACGATTTGAAAGGCGTCGGTCCCTTTATCAATCTCTGTTTGGAGATAGAAAGAAGCCAAGATGTTGTTATCGGAAAAGGCAAAACAGTGGCTTTGGACTACTACTTCAACAACGAATACCGCAAGGGTTTTGATGGCAAAATGGAGCGTTTTCATTATACTTTGGATGATCGCATGAATTCAGGATTCTCTGTTTTGGGTGGTATTTTTAATCAATTTGGTGCGAAAATGAAGCCAATTGAAACAGCGCCTTCGGTTGCTAACCTCAAAGGGGCATCGGTATATATCATCGTTGATCCCGATACAAAAAAGGAAACAACGAACCCGCATTATATGAACGATGCGAGTGTCAGCGTCATTAAAAATTGGGTCAAAGAAGGTGGTACATTGGTGTTGTTTGCAAATGATACAACGAATTGTGAGATTCCGAACTTCAATAAGTTAGCAACTCAGTTTGGCATTACGTTTTCAGACAAAAACATCAATTTTGTTAAAAACGACTACTATCCTGATGGTACGTTTATGCTGTCAGGCAATGACCCAATTTTTGGCGATGCCAAAAAAATATACGTGAAAGAGTTGTCCGTGCTCAATATTAAAAAACCTGCGCAATCGGCATTTACTTCTCCCAACGGCGATGTAATTTTTGCTGTGGCGAAATATGGTAAAGGACGCGTTTTTGCACTCGGTGATCCTTGGATTTACAACGAATACCTTGATGGACGCAAATTGCCTGTAGAATTTGACAATTTCAAAGCGACACGTGGTATGGTGAAATGGCTGTTGTCGAAATAGTGCTGTGAAGATTAAAGAACTGTTTGGCTAACACGAATTTCACGAGTTATTGGGATTCGTGAAATTCGTGAAATTCGTGTTAGAAAAAATAGTGTATAAATATCATCCGATAAATAATTGATAATGAACTACTTAATTTTTCTCTTCCTTTCTCTTTTCTCTTTTCAAAAAGAAAAAACAACGATTACGGTCGCTGCGGACGGCAGTGGGGATTTTACGACCATTCAAGCGGCGATTGAAAGCGTCAAAGACTCTGCTGCGGCATATTCAACGGTCATATTCATCAAAAAAGGTGTTTATCGGGAAAAGATTTTTATTCAAAAAAACGGCTTGATACTAAGGGGGGCTGTTGCGCCAAAACTCGGTGGGCAATGGACGGATACTGAGGGGGTCAAAATTATTTATGCGATTTCTCGTGAGATATTCCGCTGTGGGCATCCTCAAGATGATTGGGGTGCGGCAACGATGAATGTGCGCGCCAATGATATTACGCTTGAAAACTTAATGATTGTCAATGATTTTGGCTTTATAGCAAAAGGCGATTCGACGTTTATGTGTCAAGGTGTTGCCAAAGTAACGCGGCGCGATGGACACCAATTTGCGATGCGTTGTATGCCTGCTTGTCAACGTATGACGGTCAAAAATTGCAATTTTCACTCATGGGGCGGCGATACGGTCAGCCCTTGGGACGTTGATAATGGGACTTTTATGTTTTTAAATTGTACGATGGAAGGGGCGGTGGATTTCTATTGTCCTCGTGGTTGGGCGTATGCAGAAAATTGTTATTTCATCTGTCATAACCTCAATGCCGCGATTTGGCACGATGGAACGGGTACAGAATCGGCTAAAACGGTCTTGAAAAACTGCAAATTTGTCGGTGATAAGGGTTATAAACTCGGACGTTTTCATCGTGATGCACAGTTTTATCTTATCAATTGCCAATTTTCAAAAGACATGGCAGACGATGATATTTATCAAGTTAGAAAAGACACGACGTTGCGTTGGGGGAAACGGGTAAATTACTACAATTGTCACCGTGAAGGCGGTGATTTTGCTTGGCATAAGGACAATATAACAAAAGAATCTGCATCAAAAATAAATGCTGATTGGACTTTGAAACCGTTTTGGGATATGCCAACTAAGTTTATTAGACCTGAATATCCGATACCGACAATTGCCAATGCAACCAAAACCGAACTTGCGCAAAAAGCAACGGTAGATAAAGCGCAAAATTCAGAGGATATTGCCATAGCTGAAAAAATGCTTATCGCACAGCGTAGTTGCGGTGGTTGGGCAAAAACGATTGATGGCAAAACACAACCCCCTCAGTATGACAAGCCGTGGGAAGATGTTTTTACAGCAAGTGTCAAAGATGACGTTGGGCGCAACGATGCGACGATTGATAATAATGCAACAGTCCGTGAAATAAGCCATTTGGCGAAAGTGTATAACGAAACGAAAATCGAAAAATATAAAGTCGCTGCGGAGAGAGGTATCGCTTATTTGCTTAAAATGCAGTACAAAAACGGCGGTTTTCCGCAGTTTTACCCCGATACATCAGGTTACAGAAAGCATATAACGTATAATGACGATGCCATGATTCGCGCCCTCCAAACCTTGAAATGGATTTCTGAAGCCAAAACACCTTATGAAAAAGTAGGGGAGAAGTACCGCAAAGATGCCAAACGGGCCGTTGATTTAGGCATTGATATTATCTTAAAAACACAAATTGTCAGTCGAGGTAGATTGACTATTTGGTGCGCGCAACATGATTTAAGAACCCTTAAACCTACCAAAGCGCGGGCTTATGAATTGCCATCTTTTAGTGGCAATGAGAGTGTGAAAATTGTTGAGTTTTTGATGAGTCTCGACAATCCGACCCCCTCAGTAAAAAAGGCGATAACAAGCGCAGTAGCGTTTTTAGATTCTATAAAAATTACAGGTATTGTCGTTGAACACATTGTAGATGCGTCGCAACCAAAGGGCAAAGATGTGGTTGTTCGTCCTGACCCCAATGCGGCACCTGTTTGGGCGCGTTTTTATGACCTTGATACGCATAAGCCGTATTTTTGTGGTAGAGATGGCGTTAAAAAAGCGACTTTAGCAGAAATTGAAAACGAGCGGCGTACAGGCTATGGCTATTATGGCGATTGGCCCGCTAAATTGTTGAATAAAGAGTTTCCAAAATGGCAAGCGAAATGGAAATAAAAGTTTTTAAACGCCTAATTATACCGCCGGCGAAGTTTTGAACTTCGCCGGCGGTGATAATAGGTATGATTATGTAAACCTATTTCAACTTAGAAAAATCAGTTGGATACATATATATTGATTCCACACTCGTCGTCAAAGAACCGCCTCCTTTTACTTCCGACGCTTTGCGCGTGGCAATCCATTCAGGGTCAGCGCGGAACTTATCAAAAGCGGCTTTTGCAGCATCGGGTGATGGATGTGTCAGAAAATAATAAAGCGTATTGTCTGCCCCTTGCGCAGCATCGGTTGGTGTCCAATAAAACTTGCTGGTCATGCCGTATTGTTCAAAACGTTTGACCGTAAAATCTCTAAAACGCGTTAAAAGATTGTCCAAATTATTAGGTGTTGTATGATAAATTCGGAACTCCCAAACGCCTTGATTTAAGCTATTCAGGGTATTATTAGGCGAAAAATCAGTCGTTTTTAAGAAAACACTTTCCACTTTGGTCACTATTTTACCATTTGCCTCACTTTCTTTTGCCACTCGTTGCCAAGTTGTATCGGCTGAAAAGGCTTTCCAAGAAGCGTCTCTTGCAGCTCGATTTGGATAAGACAGAATATAATATAATTTGCCATCTGGATTGTCCAAAGGTGTCCAATAACCTACATTTGTCATGCCATGACTTTCAAAAATTTTGAGCGTATGGTCGCGGAAGCGGCGCAGCAGGTCATTTAACTTGCCAGGTGCGGTTGAATAAATGCGTAATTCGTAGCAAAGCGTATCTTTTGCTTTCATATTTGAAGGCGGCAGCGTAATGCCCGTCGGTTTTTGACCCGATTTCGACCACATTCGAAGGGCATCAAAAGCAACAGCCGTTTGCTCATTTGAGAAAGCACAATGCCCTTGACCGTCAGTGAAAAAGGTTTTCAAGTTCTTTTCTTTGTGCATTTTATGCACCAAATTATCATATCTGTCAATACCATACTGAGGGGGTATTAGTTGGTCATAAGTCGTGTGCATCATCAACAAGGGTTTGTCAACGACACCAGTACGGTCATAAGTTGTAAGTCTTTGATTTGAAACGGTTGCTGCGAAGCGTTCAACTTTTTTATTGAGTTCCAAATCATTCGGATAACCCGTATAAAATGTATTGGTATTGTCGTAAGGATTGCCGCCCGTTTGCGCCGCTAAATCCCTTAAAACGCCTTCCGAAAACATTAAATTAAAGGGTAAATCTTGCAATTTCAAATCGTAATGTTCTGCAAAAAGAGCGAGTAAATCGTCCTTGTTTTGGATACTTCCGATGATTTCGTAGGCTTTTTTCATTTTTTCACGACCATCACCTACGAAAATTGGGGCAGCTTTACCACTCATCACATCAGCAATTGGTGGCAAGGAGTTGGGGAAAAGGGCATTGAAAACGACATAAGAATCAAACGCTCTTTTTGTTAACTCATAAGCACTGCTTGACAAAGGGCAAAGTGCCAAACCACCATTATAAAGGTTTGGAAATTTCTCGATTGAGGCAATTGTGATGCCACCGCCCATTGAGTGTCCCGTGATGAAAGTAGAGTCGGGTTTGCCATATTTTTTAATGAA
>JAYTUR010000454.1:0-1762 GCA_043744475.1 Saprospiraceae bacterium
TACCAACGCGGTAACTACCGCCAAGCATTAGAATTGTTTAGCCTTTACGATGAGCAAAAAAAAGACGATTTGGAAGTCAATCAAGCCATCGGCATTGCCGCTTATCATGCCAATCAGTTGCCAAAAGCCAAGCAATATTTGTCGCAAATTGCCTTAAATGTCAAAAACCCTGACCCCTCAGTATTGCTTTTTTTGGCACGAACCTATCACGAAGAATTGAGTTTTAAAGAAGCCATCAAATATTACAAGCAGTTTTTAAGTGTTACAGATGAAAAAAACCCCGAACGCCGTCGTGTCGTTGGAGACGTTTTGCGGTGCGCATCGGGTGTAAAAATTATTTCCCAATCAGATTTGGCATTGGTCGAAAATCTGGGCGAAGCAGTCAACAGCCGTTTTGACGAATTTGCACCTATTCCAAGTACCACAATTGATGACCGCATCTATTTTTCATCGGCTCGTGAAGACTCCGAAGGCGGTTTGCGGAACGAACAAGGTTTCGCTGACATTAAAAACGGGCGTTATTTCAACGATATTTATTTGACAGATATTGAAGGTGGTGATTGGCGTACACCGACTCGTTTGGACAATATTCTCATCAATTCGGCACGTGATGAATGGCTTTTGGACATTACAAACAACGGTAATTCCCTTATTTTTTTCCGCAGTTTGAACAATTATAGCGGTGATATTTTGGTTGACACTTTCAAAACGGAAGACCAAACACGCAGTTTGCCACCTCGCCTCGTCGTGCCGATGCACCCTGAAAATGGCGATAATTCCTTGTGTTTTTTCAATGATTCGATACTGATTTTTGCCGCAAAGCGACCAGAAGGTTTTGGCGGCTTGGATTTGTATTACACCGTTTTTGCAGATGGTGCTTGGCGTGTACCTAAAAACCTCGGAAAAGGTGTCAATTCTGCTTTTGATGAAACAACGCCTTTTTTAGCACGCGATGGACGAACATTGTATTTTTCGTCCAATTCTACTGCTTCAATGGGCGGTTTTGATGTGTTTAAATCTACTTTTGATGCGGACAGCCTTCGATTTATGGCCGCTGTGAATCTCGGTAAACCGATAAATTCGGCAGGTGACGATATGTTTTTTAGGTTGACGACTGATGGTATGATGGCTTATTTTTGTTCAAGTAGGAAAGAAGGTTTTGGTGAGCGCGATATTTATACGGCTCTTTTTAAAAATTTCCAACAGGAGCAAAATCCTTCAGAACCCGTCGCTTTTCACCTCATAGAGCAGGTAAAAAAAGAAAAGGCTTTGGCAAATATTGATGCGCTCAAAGAGCAGAAAGTTGTAGAAGTGACATTAGAGCCGCTTTTTTATGACAATGACGACGATTTACTGAGGGGGGCAAATGTGCAGGAATTACGCACCGTTTTGGCTTTAGTCAAACAGTTTCCAACCTTAAAAATCATTTTAACGGGTAATAATATTGAGGGCGAAAAGCTGTCTTTTGATTTGTATTTTTCAATGAAACGTTTGGAAAAAATCGCTAAATATTTGACAGGTAATGGTTTGAAAAATGAAAATATCGTTTTAAAAGCTGTGGGCAGTGAATACCCCATTGCACTAACGTTTGTTAATGGCTTGGCAAATCCTGCGGGCGAGAAGTTGAACCGACGTGTTGACATAACCCTTGGTGATTTGGAAATACCGCCAACACCTGTTGTTGTGCAAAATAACGTGCCTGTTGTCTCGGCTTTTATGGCGAATCCTACGGGCGACCGTTTGAAAATTCATGCAAAAGGAT
>JAYTUR010000455.1:0-1759 GCA_043744475.1 Saprospiraceae bacterium
TATTTTTCAGGCGTTGGAAGCGATTAATAGATAATAAAACTGAATATAAAATGTCAACAGAAAAAAAATACAAATCCATGTCCGTCGAAATGAGACGTGTGGACCGTGCTTTTCACTTCGAAGCCTTAGGTGGCGACAAAATAGTTACGCATATTGACGCAGCCGCAGCCATCGGTGGCTCCAATGCGGGCACGCGCCCAATGGAGTTGATACTCATGGGTTTGGGTAGTTGTGCCGCCATAGATATTATTTTAATTTTGAAAAAAATGAAACAAGAGGTTTCAGATTTTCGCATTGTCATCGAAGGACAACGTGATGCGGTGGCAACGCCTTCACCTTTTGAAGCGATAGAAGTGCGTTTTATACTGAGGGGGGCTAATTTGGTGCAAAAAAAAGTTGAACAAGCTGTTCAACTGTCAATGGAAAAATATTGTTCCGTTTCGGCGATGCTTGAAAAAGCAGCAACCATAACGTGGAAAGCAGAAATAGAAGAATAACGGATAGTTGATAATGGATAGTTTAGCGCTAAATTATCCATTATCAGCTATCCATTATCCACTTTAATGTATTTCTTTTGCTTGCAAAAATGGATGATTTGGGTCAAAAGCACTGATAATATTGTCATTTAGCGTATCCGATTCGACCAAACCGTCGCGCAAGCGAATGATGCGATGGGCGTGTTGGGCAATATCAGGCTCATGCGTTACAATGATAACGGTGTTACCTTGCTGATGAATTTCTTGAAACAAACCCATGATTTCAATAGATGTTTTGGTGTCCAAATTCCCTGTCGGTTCGTCTGCTAAAATGATTGCGGGGTTATTGACGAGAGCCCGCGCCACAGCGACACGCTGCCTTTGACCGCCCGACAATTCATTGGGTTTGTGCATCATACGGTCGCCGAGACCAACGGATTCCATCACTTTTTGCGCTTTTTCTATCCGTTGTGCATTTTTCATACCGGCATATACAAGCGGTAAAGCGACATTTTCAAGGCTCGACATACGCGGCAATAGGTTAAATGTCTGAAAAACGAAGCCAATTTCTTTGTTTCGCACCTCCGCCAATTCAGAATCGGTCATTTGACTCACATCCGTATCGTTGAGAATATATGTGCCACTTGAAGGTGTATCAAGGCAGCCTAAAAGGTTCATTAGAGTAGATTTGCCAGAGCCAGAAGGTCCCATCAAAGCGACATATTCATTTTTATGAATATCTAATGTAATGGACTGTAAGGCGTTTATGGTGTCTGCGCCCATGACATAGGTTTTTCGAAGGTCTTTGACCGAGATAATTGGTTGCATAGTTTTATTGTTAAATATCAATAACTTTTGGTACTTTGAAAAACACTCCATTTTGAGCGGGTGCATTCGAGAGTGCGTCTTCACGACTCAATTCATTTTTGACAACATCGTCGCGTAGTACATTGACATCATCGTTGATATAGACCAAAGGTTCGACCCCCTCAGTATTTAACTCATCGAGTTTCTCAACCATTTTCAAAATGTCGTTCAAACTGCCTTGTAGTTTGTCGCGTTCTGCATCGCTCAATTCAAGGCGCGCCAATGTTTCAAGTTTCAAAATTAATTCCTTGTCTATCTGCATCGTTATTTTTTAGATTAGATTGTGATATTTATCGGTGAAACGGCTGTTTTCTTTTAAATTTTGTGGTTTTAAGTTTGATTATTAAGTTTAGACCACTGATTAGGCTGATTCGACAGAATTACGCTGATGTTTATTATGTTTAAAAAATCAGCGT
>JAYTUR010000456.1:0-6711 GCA_043744475.1 Saprospiraceae bacterium
GCTCAAATCCCCTCTCGAAGCGACAAAAATTGATGATCGGTTTTGGGACTCCACAATTTGCGTGGCGTTACGATTGGTTAATGGGATAGTTTTGTAAAAAATTAAACTACCTCTGTTGTCGGTTTTTAGGATGGCCACACTGTCGCCAACTAAAGTTTTTTTGGTAATAGAAAGAACTAAATTACCGTCTTGCAATCTCGTTATGCCGCCTACTCGTTCGTCGCTGAAGTCGCCGAAAGCATGAGTCGAAAGCACTTTACAAGTCGGTGTCACGTGCACCAAACGTATATTTTCAATATTATTAGCCGTAGAAGTCGTCGCAAATGTTACCCAAAATGTCCCATCTGATGCTGTAGTCATTTTCACGTTTCCTTCAATGGTTTGACCAAAATTGACCTTTTGAGATGCTAAAATGCGCCCTTCGGCATCTGTTTTGACCAAATAAAGACGTGAACTATTGTCAGAACCTCCGCAAAAAAAGTAACCACCATCCGCCGTCCGCTCCATTGCTTGAGCCGAAGTATTGTCCAGACCATCACCATATCTTTGCAGCCAACTTTGTGCTGTAAGATGTTGGTTGTTGATGGTCAACAATACCAAAGTCAATATGTAGAGGATACTTTTTTTCATGTGCTGTGTACTTATTCCTGTTTTGATAATACAAAGATGGGTTTTCATTTTAGAATAGACAATTACAGTTTTAAGCATTTCCCGAATAAATATTTTAATTAAATAAATGATTTTCAATATTTTACACTTATTTTTCCCGTAATTTTACGTTCAAATTCCTGCAATACTGAGGGGGTAAAAATTGAAATATTTAAAATAAAAATTTCAAAACAATATAACATGTACAATTCTACGCTGATACAGCTGTTTAAAAGCTTAGACCGCAATGACCGCCGTCAGTTGCGCAAATTCGTTCGTTCGCCTTTTTTCAATAGCCGCGAAGACGTTATAGCCCTTTTCGATTATATTGATAAACATATTGACACAGGCGGTGCGCCTAAATTGGCAAAAGAAAAAGTTTTTTCTCATGTGTATAAAAAACAGCCTTTCGATGTGGATATGTTTTATTATCCCATGTCGTATTTAACGCAATTGATTCTCAAATATTTGGCTATCAATGAGTTAGAAAATGATACTCCTCAATATAATCATTATCAAAACAAAGCATTACGGCATCGTGGTGCTGATAAAATACATGAAAAAACATTGTCAGATGCTAAAAAACATATTGAGAGTCAGCCTTTACGCAACAGTCTTTATCATTTTCAAAGCTACCGAATTCGGTCCGAAGAATTTGAAGCAAGACATCGCTTAAAGCGGAGTGGCGATTTTGAATTACAAGAAATGACAAATGATTTTCACTTTTATGCCATTGCTGAAGTTTTACGTATAGCTTATGGTTTGGCTTCTCACCAAAGTATTAGCAAAAAAGAATATCATCAACCTTTACTCGATTCTGTTTTAAAAGTAGCAGAACAACATCTTGATATTCCTGTCATTGCTGCTCATTTCTATGCTTGTAAAGCTCAAAGTGGTGAGGATACTGAGGGAGTCTATTTTCAAAAGTTAAAAAATGAAATTCTTAATCATGCGCTATTTTTTTTAGAATCTGAACTTCATGATTTGTTAACAACTGCTATTAATTTTTGTATTCGTCGTCAAAACACGGGAGAGTTGGCTTACATCAATGAAGCTCTATTGCTGTACCAATGGGGTTTTAACAATGAAATTTTATTGGAAAATGGCATTATGTCACCTTATTACTACAAAAATGCGCAACTTTTAGCTATAAAAATTGATGAATTTGATTGGGCAGAAAAATTCTTAAATGAATATAAACCATTGCTTCCTGAAAAAGAACGTGAAAATATATTCAATTATAATCTCGCCATTTTTCATTTTAGGAAAAATGACTATTCGATAGCTATGAAATTATTGCAAGAAGTTAACTTAAAAGAAGTGCTTTTCAACCTTGATGCAAGGCGACTTTTAGCACGCATATATTATCAACTCGATGAAATATACGCATTAGATTCACATATTGAAAGCTCAAAAATCTATTTACACCGCCAAAAAGATATTGGATACCAAAAAGAAATGTATTCTAATTTCTTTAAGTTTTTAGAAAAACTCTTAAAAATAAATCATTCAAATGAGGAAAAACAAAGACTACACGAAGAAATTAGTGAAACAAAATTAGTCGCTGAAAAAGACTGGCTGTTAAAGCAGACACAAATCAAATAAATATAAATTAACCAAATTTTATTAAAATATCTATTTTTAAATAAGAATTTAATTCTGAATTTTAAAATTTATCATTTTTAGTTAAGAATAAAATTTGGCTAAATAACAATATTAGGGTAATTTTTGAAATTACCCTAATATTTGTTAAATTCTTAATTTACCCCAAAATCATCTAACATACCCGACAGCAAATCGCCGAAGGAGAAAGAGGATTCGAGAATCTCTTTATTGACAACTTGAAATTCAGCTAAACCATGCAGCGCCAATTCCATAAAGGCATAAATTTCTGCCTTATCCACATTCGCATCTTCAACAAGTCTTTTCAGACCTTGTACTTTGTCAAGGGCTTTACGGAAATCTTTATCCGTACAATCATTCAGTAATTCGGTGACATTGCCGCCGCTGAACCATGCGCGAATGATGCCAAAAGGGTCTTTGTCACTTTTACGTTTTAAGTCTTCAGGATTAGTAAAGTATTCTAAAAAGACGCTTTTTATCGCACTGCTGAACAACTGCATCGCCACATTGTAAGGACCTTCTTGCTCGCCTTCATAGACCAATTCGACTTTACCTGTGATGGCGGGAACGATGCCCCAAAAATCGGTTATTCGCGCCGTTGCTTTACTTTCACCATTCAAAATCATGCGTCTTTCGGCAGCAGAATACAGATTTTCAAGGGCAGTGATGGACAAACGGGCAGAAACCCCGCTTTTTGAATCCACAAATTCCGATTCACGTGCTTGAAACGAAACAGCTTCTAGCAAGTCCCGCAATACTGAGGGGATATGAATCGCCTCTTTTTGCAATTGGGCGGGCTTCGATTCTTGCTCCGTTATCGCTCTTGCGATCTCCATATCTTCAGGATAATGGGTCAAAATTTGAGATTGAATACGGTCTTTTAAAGGCGTAATGATAGAACCTCTATTGGTATAATCTTCTGGATTTGCCGTAAAAACGAACTCTACATCGAGCGGCAAACGGAGTTTGAAACCACGTATTTGAATATCACCTTCTTGCAAAATATTGAACAAAGACACTTGAATACGCGCTTGCAAGTCGGGCAATTCGTTGATAACAAAGATACAACGGTGCGCACGAGGCACTAAACCGAAATGGATAACACGTTCGTCGCTATAAGGCAATTTCAAATTGGCTGCCATAATCGGGTCAACATCGCCAATCAAATCGGCGACACTGACATCGGGTGTTGCCAATTTTTCGACATAACGCTCGCTGCGGTGCAACCATGTTATAGGTGTTGCATCACCCTTTGCGGCAATCAAATTTTTAGCATAAATACTGAGGGGTTGCATGGGGTCGTCATTCAACTCACTACCTTCAATGACAGGTACATACGCATCGAGTAAATTGACCATTTGACGTGCCAAACGGGTTTTGGCTTGACCACGCAGACCTAGTAAAAGTATAGAATGACGACTTAAAATGGCACGTTCCAAATCGGGAATAACTGTGTTTTCGAAGCCGAGAATGCCGGGGAAAGTTTCGTCTTTGTTTTTTAATTTTTTTATGAGGTTATCGCGTAACTCTTGTTTGATACTTTTTGGTTGATAGCCCGAGGCTTTTAATTCGCCTAATGTTTTGATGTTCAACATATTTGTTAGAAAAGATGAATTATGAAATATAAATGATGTAGGTATGAGCATGACCCAAGCCCTATTGCACAAAAACAACACGAAGTTAGAAAAGTTTTCAAGCTGTTTTATCTTTTTTAAAATGATATGGACAGTGTCGGCAGCCATTTTGACAACAAAAGCCCCGTTCGAGTAAAAATTTTTCAGTGAAAACGTATAGACCTTTTTCAATATAAAAATCTACCCCCTCAGTAAATTTAGGTGTTTCGGGTTGTTCAATTTCCTTTTTTGCCATTATTTTTTTTGCAAAATTATCCTTATTTTTGCTTTATACAGCGATAACAACCACGTTTAGGAAACTTTTAAAGTTTTGAACAATACCTAAAAAAGAACGTCCTTTTAAAAAAAAAAGAAATTATACGAATAATATTTTGAATTGCAGATATATTGCAATATTTTGCACCGAAAATTAGGACATGTCAATTATTATAATCAAAACTAAAAACAAGTAAAGTATGGTTTCTGTTGCTACAATTTTAAAAAATAAGCCTCGTGGCGTTTTTTCAATTTCGCCTAATACGAGTGTTTTTGATGCCCTTCAAATCATGGCTTCAAAAAACATCGGTTCCGTTGTCGTCATGGAAGACGGCAAATATTTGGGCATTTTGACTGAAAGAGATTACGCTCGTAAAGTTATTTTGCAAGACAAACATTCAAGCGAAACGGTAGCGGGTGAAATTATGTCCACAAATCTGCCGCATATAAAACCCAGCGATAGCCATGATAGTTGTATGTCGTTAATGGTAGAGCACAATGTGCGTTATTTGCCTGTGTTTGACAAAGGTGCTTTGGTGGGTATTATTTCACTCATTGACGTGATTCAAGCAACCGTTGAGAAGCAAAAAGCGACGATTGGTGAGTTACAAAACTTTATTTCAAGTAATTTTGGATAATATCGTTCAACAAAATATTATATCAAAAAAACAGCAATTCATTTTAATTTTTATCTAACAAAGTATCTTTGCCTCGCTGGTGAAGATACTTTTTTGTGTTTCCCCCTTAATGATTGATTATACAAACAAAATTAACCTTATCTTTAATCGTTATAAAAAGTCATTGGTCATTACGACATGACTTCTAGGAAACTTTAAAAGTCTCATAAACGTGTTTAACAAGTATGGTTTTACGAAACATTTTAAACAAAATACAAATACAATTCATTGAAAATGAGAAGATTACAAATACTTACCCTTTTCCTCGTCCTATCAACAATTTCAACTTTTGGTCAAAAAATCGTCCTTGATGGTTATGTTTTTGAAGAACTCAATCGGGGTTTCCTAAACGAAGTTAAAGTCACTGTCTTAGATGTTACGGGCATATATATGGGTGAAACGATGAGCGATATGAATGGTCATTTCGTTTTTGATGGTGTGGATGCTGGTAGAGAGTATGTTGTTCAATATGAAAAGAAAATATTCAAAATGTCACAAGACACCTTTTCAACCGTCGGAAAAAGGGCAGGCGATAAGATTTTCTTAAAAAAACAACTCGAACGCCAACCTGGTTATTTATTAGAGATTACTTTGGCAGAAAAAAGAACAGGTAAAGATTTAGCGGTTGATGCCGTCAATGGCTGCCGTATTGAAGTTTTCAATATCACTCAAAACAAAGAAGAATTGGTAATTGACTCTGCAAAAAGCCCTGTTTTTTCAGTGACGTTACAACAAGGCAATCAATATACTGTGCTTGTTAGGAAAAAAGGATTTTTCTCAAAACGTATGGATGCAAACGTCAATATCAACGGTTGCTACTTATGTATGCATGGTTTTGGAACGGTTACGCCCGGTGTGACGGATAATTTGACATCTGCGAGGGACAATCAATTGGGTACTTTGTTGTCCAATATTGAGTTGGAACGCATCGAAATGAACAAAAATATTGTCATTCAAAACATTTACTACGATTTAGCATCAGCGGAATTGACTTTTGAAGCCCGCAAAGAATTGGATAAAATCATCAGTCTCATGAGCAATAACGGTTCATTGGTTGTTGAGTTGGGTTCTCATACCGATTCTCGTGGTTCTGAAGAGTCAAATTTGAAACTCTCCCAAGCACGCGCACAGTCTGCTGTTAATTACATCACCGCTTCGGGTTGGGTTGAAGAATCGCGTATCAAGGCAAAAGGATATGGAGAATCACACTTAACTAATAAATGTGAAGACGGTACGCCATGCAGCGAAGAGGAACACCTAAAAAATCGGCGCACGGAATTAAAAATTATTGGCTTTACAAATGACGCAAACGAATATTTGAGCCTTGCCGAAATTATACGCAAAGAACAAATTTTGAAATTTGCGACGAGCGATGAAAGCGACAAGCAATATACGTCTTCGGGAACGGTCATTGCGCAAAAACCGAAAGTTGCAGAAGCACCAAGAACTGTTGCCACCCCCCCAGTAAAACAGCCTATTACGGCATCTTCAACGGCAAAACAACCATCAAATGCCCCTAAAACGCAAGTAAAAGTTGCTGAAAAATCAATTCAAACCAAAGTCGAACCAATAGGTGAAACATCTAAAATAAGTGAAAAACCTAAGAAAACGCTTGATTTATCTAAAGAAAACATTAAAGTCAACTTAACGACGGTTGAAAAAACGTATGTTGGTTACAAAATCGAGTTATTTACGTCAAAACAACAACTTGATGAGACCGACCCTGATTTGAAGATGATTGCTTTTGAAATAATGTCAAATATTGAAGTTGATAATTTAAAAAACAATGGTTTTTCATACATGGTTGGTTCGTTTTTAAATTGGAGCGAAGCCGAACGTTTTTTGGCAAAAGTTCAAGCACATTATCCGAAAGC
>JAYTUR010000457.1:0-6698 GCA_043744475.1 Saprospiraceae bacterium
CAATTTATAACTGAAAGCAGCCGACGGAAAGGCGTTGATATAACTTGTATCTACGTCTTTATAGTCGCGTGTTTGCTTCGTTTTCAAATCACCTTTTGAGGTCGTCCGTTCGCCACGTAAGCCCAATTGAACACCAAATTTGCCCAATTGTGTGTTATAATTCGCATAAGCGGCTTGAATTTGCTCTTTGTAAGAAAAAAAGTTTGTACGGCTTGTATCTTGAAAATCTTTGTTGTTGATGACATTATAGAAATCAAAATCATTATTCGTTGTCACATCCGATACTTTAAAGCCTAAGCCCAATTTGCCCGCATTTTTGTTGGTTTTACTGAGGGGTTGCTCATAGTCCGCTTTTAGGGATTTGATGTCAATATTGGTCTGCGTCATATTGCGATAAATGCGTTGCGTTAAAACAGTTGTTTCATCGCCGCTGCGATAGATATTGGGCAAATAGTTTTTAGAACCGTTGCGGAAAGTGGCATAATCGGCATCAACATTCAATTCATGTCCGCTTGTATCGGCGAAACGATAATTGAGGTTGTAATTCATATTTTTATTGTCAGAAGCCCCATTCGTTTCAGAAAAAAGGATAGAATCACGGCTGATAAAATCCTTCGTTCCTATTGTAGCACGACCAATGACCGTCTCTCCTTTCGACTTATTCGTTGGTGTACCCACACCACCGTTGACCATAAAACCAAAAGTGTTTTTTGAGTTGAGGGTGTAATCTGCACCGACTTTAAAATTGTGGTCATTATTTGTCCAACTTTGGTTGTTTCGATTAATCCACAAACTATTGTATTGACCGTTTTTCAAGTCAATAATATTGTCTAACGCCATAGTATTGCGGTTTTCGCCCCAATTGTAGCTGTAATTGCTAAACAAATTCCATTTTGCACCCCGATAGTTGAGACTGAAAGCGGCATCAGTTTTTGGTGTAAAACCTTGAGCAACACCAACGGACACATTGCCATTTGTACCCAATTTTTTGTTCTTTTTCAAACGGATATTGATGATACCAGCATTGCCAGCGGCATCGAATTTAGCACCTGGGTTTGAGATTATTTCAATGGCTTCGATGTCGGCAGAATTGATACCTTTTAGGAACGAAGCCAAATCACGTCCACTCATTTGGCTTGGTTTGCCGTTGATATAGACCATAACATTTTGTTTTCCCTTTAAAAGGACGTTTTCGTCTTTATCTATTTGAACGCCTGGACTTTTTCTCAATAATTCCAAAGCGGTCAAACCAATGGCATTGGGGCTGTCTTCAACATTAAAAACAGTCCGGTCGGCTTTGACCTCAATCATCGGTTTGCGAGCTGTGACGATGACAGCTTGTAACTCTTTATCAAGGTTTTGAAGCACCGTCTTTTCTACTCCAAAATTGCTTTTGCCATCGAAATCAAAGGCTTTCGAAGAGAAATTTTTGAAACCGACAACGCTGATATTGATGTAATAACGCCCTTGCGCCACGCCTTCGATATCAAATTTGCCATCAAAATCGGTTATCGCTCCTTTGGCGAGCGTTGAGTCTTGCGCTTTCATCAATAAGACAGTCGCAAATTCTTGCGGTTTGCTTTGTGCATCTGCGACAATACCCGTAATGTGTTGGGCATTAAGTTGAAAACTGCTGAAAAGAATAAAACAAAGAACAGTGAGTGAATAATTTAGCTTTTTCATTGTTGAATTTAGATTAGAAAAAAACAGTTGAGTGATTTTGTTAAAATAAAAATTTAGCTTTTTCATGACTTAAAATGATTTTTTATAGAATGTATTACTTGGTTTTAATAGCGCAAAATTGCTTGCAAAGACTTTTTTAATGATTAGTTTTTCGGTTAAATGAGGGAAAATATCGTCTAAAGCACTGCTCATTTTTTGTCGTTCGACGAACCCATAAAAATGTCCGACAAACGGATGAAATACTGAGGGGGTGCTTTTTTGTTTTCATAAACAATTGATTATTAGTTATTTAAAAAAAAGAAGCAATTGTTTTTAAGACTGAATTCTCGAAATTTTTGTTACAGATATAAACTCTAATTATGATGAATATTACTTTTTGTAAGACCAATCATCTTTTTTTTAAGACAAACTCAATCTCAAATACCCTTAGTTGGTGAGGCACATTTTTACTTTTTTAATGATACTGCAAAGATGATTGTTGGAGGGGAGGTGTGCGCTTCATATTATGATTTGAAACGTATCAAATCATTATATGACACCACAAAGTATCGGCTGATGAAAAATGATTTGTTGCCAAAAAGCTTTTATGAGCGTCTTGAAGCGCTAACCAAAAAATAAGATTTTTATTCAATGTGAGTAATTTAGAACAGGTTTACATAATTCAACATTAATTTTTAAAAGATTAAAAATCAAGTTGTTAGTAAAGTAATACCCAATGTTTTCACCCATTGATTTGGGAAAAAAGACACATCGAGAAAATTAGATGCAACAAAAAACAGAATTAAGTCTTTAAGATTTCGATAAAAGGCGGCGAAGTTTTACATTTGCGTCAAAGATTAATAAATCAATCAAATCATGCAAGATCAAGGAATAACCACCTATTTACCCGTTTTAATAATGATGCTCGTTTCTCTGGGCTTTATTGTCACGACGATGGTAGCGACGCATATATTAGGCCCACACAAAAAATCAAAGGTCAAATCACAGGCTTTTGAATGTGGTATCGAGTCACAAGGCAATGCGCGGACACCGTTCTCAATCAAATACTTTCTCGTTGCTGTTTTATTCGTCTTATTCGATGTCGAGGTTATTTTTATGTATCCTTGGGCAGTGAACTTTAAGAAATTGGGACTGTTTGGTTTAATGGAGATGTTTACATTTCTTGCGGTCTTCCTCGTCGGTTTTTTCTATATTGTGAAAAAAGGTGCGTTGGACTGGGATAGGTAAATAGGCAACAGTCATTAGTCAATGGTCATTAAGCGACACGGGTATAAATTATTGATTCAAAACCGTTTATGTTAATGACTTTTGACAATTATTTGACCAATGACTACTTGAATAACCCCTCAGTAAAATCATTACATTCAGTTTAAATCTGTGATTATTATGGCTACTACAGCAATAGATATTCGTCCTGAAAATATGCCGCCGAGCTATCAAGGTCAGGCTTTTATGGCAACCAGCCTTGATGCCGCCGTTGGGTTGGCGCGCAAAAACTCTTTATGGCCCTTGCCGTTTGCCACGTCGTGTTGTGGTATTGAATTTATGGCAACGATGGCAGCGACTTACGATTTGTCTCGATTTGGTATGGAACGTTTGAGCTTTTCACCTCGTCAAGCGGACTTATTGATTGTTGCAGGTACTATTTCTAAGAAATTAGGTCCCATCTTGCGTCAAGTCTATGAGCAAATGGCTGAACCGAAATGGGTGATTTCGATGGGTGCATGTGCCAGTTCAGGTGGTATATTTGATACTTATTCTGTTTTACAAGGTATTGACCGCATCATTCCCGTTGACGTATATGTGCCAGGCTGTCCGCCGCGACCAGAGCAATTGTTGGAAGGTATTATGAGAATACAAGATTTAGCGGGCGGTGAAAGCCTTCGCCGTCGCGATTCAGACGAATATAAAGCCATGTTGTCAAATTATGGCATTGAATGATAGAAACTTTCCAAAAGTTTTAAACTTTTGGAAAGTTGAAAGTTAAATATCTAAATATCTAAATATCAATACGTTATGCAAGCCAATATAAAAGACCCTCATTTGAAATACCTAACCCTCGCCGTTGAAGAATTGAAAGCGCAAGTAGCCGAAAAGCTGCAAAACCGTTTTGCCGAAGGTTTGGTTTCAACGACAATTGACTACGATTTCCCAGTTTTTGTCGTTAAAAGAGACATTCTTGCAGATGTGATTGATTACCTTTATAACGATGCAGATTTAGCTTTTCAGTTTCTGACAACGCTTGTGGCTTCGCATCATCCAGAAGAAAAAGGGGCGGAGTTCAGTGTCATGTATCAATTGCATAATCTACCGAATAACACACGCATTCGCATCAAAACTTTTTTGTCGAATGAAGACCCCTCAGTAAGAACGGTCACAAATGTCTTCGCAACAGCAAATTGGATGGAACGTCAAGAGTATGATTTTTACGGCGTTATCTTTGAAGGACATCCAAACTTGAAGCGTATTTTAAATATGGACGAAATGAATTATCACCCGATGCGTAAGCAGTATCAATTAGAAGATGCGAGTCGTGAGGATAAGGATAATTCGTTTTTTGGACGATAGTATAATCATCTATTATCCATTTTCCACCTTTTATAAAATCAGGTTTACTATGAAGAAATTACTTTTTTTAGCATTATTCATTTTGCCAATGACTGTATTCAGTCAAACCCAAGCCGAAATGAATGCAGAAGCCGCAAAGGATTATGACAAAGTAGATAAAGAACTCAACCTTGTCTATCAACAAATTAGGAAGAAATATGCTAAAGATACATTGTTTATTGGCTATTTGAAAGATGCGCAGCAGAGATGGATTGACTTTCGAGATGCCGAATTTAAAAGATATATGCCGCAATTTATGCAAGGCAACACTTATTATGGTAGCATTTACAATTTAGAACGCAGTACATTCATGACAGAAATGACGGCTGATAGAGTGAAGACATTGAAGAAGATTTTGAAGGATGGCCCACGTTAAATTATTGATTTAGACTGATTTTTTTAATTTTTACTGAGGGGTCTGTTTTTTATAAAACGTTGAATATAAAAGCTTTAATATAGTATGAACGAACTCATAACCGCCCGCCCAAACGGCGGAAATTTTGAAGAAAAAGAGTATCAAATACTCAATTTAGGGCCAACGCATCCTGCGACACATGGAATTTTTCAGAACGTTCTGAAAATGGACGGTGAAATCATTGTGGATTCTGAACCAACAGTGGGTTATATTCATCGCGCATTTGAGAAAATTGCGGAACGTCGTCCTTACAATCAAATCACCACTTTGACCGATAGATTGAACTACTGTTCGTCACCGATTAACAATATGGGTTGGCACATGACAGTCGAGAAATTGATTGGTGTTGAGATTCCTAAAAGGGCGGAATACCTACGCGTTATTATCATGGAATTGAGCCGCATCGCCGACCACATCGTTTGCGATACCGTTATTGCCGTTGATACAGGTGCAATGACGGGTTTTTTGCACGTTTTCAAGTGGCGTGAAGTAATTTATGAGATATTTGAGGAGATTTGCGGCGCACGTTTGACCACAAATATTGGTCGTATCGGTGGCATTGAGCGTGATTTCACTAAGAAAGCATGGGATACTTTACATTATTTTATGAAAGAGTTTCCAAAGGCTTTGAAAGAGTTCGATAAACTTGTTACCCGCAACCGTATTTTTATGGATAGAGTGATTGGTGTCGGCGGTATTTCAGCTGAACGTGCTTTGAATTACGGTTTTACGGGTCCAAACCTTCGTGCGGCGGGTGTTGATTACGATGTTCGGGTTGCCAATCCTTATTCAAGTTATCAGGATTTTGAATTTGATATTCCCGTCGGCGTTTCAGGCGATACTTTCGACCGCTACATGGTGCGTATGGAAGAAATGTGGCAATCCATGCGGATTATCGAACAAGCGATTAAGAATATGCCCGATGGTAAATTTCATGCAGACTTGCCTGAGTTTTTCCACCCACCGAAAGAGCAAGTGTATTCTCAAATGGAAGCCTTGATTTATCACTTCAAAATCGTCATGGGCGAAACGGATGTGCCAGTTGGAGAAGTGTATCATGCTGTTGAAGGCGGTAATGGCGAGTTGGGTTTCTATTTGGTGTCTGATGGCGGTCGTGCGCCGGCGCGTTTGCATTTCCGTCGTCCCTGTTTCATCTATTATCAAGCCTATACGGAGATGATTCGTGGGGCAATGTTATCCGATGCGATTATTATTTTGTCTTCGATGAATGTGATTGCAGGGGAGTTAGATGCTTAAAGGGTCAGATAAACTTTCCAAAAGTTAAAAACTTTTGGAAAGTTATAAATCAAAATATTAAATATCAAAGTATATGAAAGTAGTACATTTTAATCCTTGGCATCATACACCGATTGGAGAAAATGCCCCTGATGTTGTAACGGGCATTATAGAAATTCCGAAAGGTAATCGGGCGAAGTATGAATTGAATAAAGAAACAGGACGTTTGCGATTAGACAGGGTTATTTATTCTGCGATGTACTATCCTGCAAATTATGGTTTTATACCACAAACATACTGCGATGACCATGACCCTTTGGATATTTTAGTGTTGTCGCAAATTGAGATTCGGTCGCTTTGTGAAGTTAATGCAAAGGTTATTGGTGTGATGCAAATGATAGACCAAGGCGAGGCAGACGATAAAATCATTGCTGTGGCTGCCGATGACATCAGCGTTTCGCACTTTAATGATATTTCAGAATTGCCAGAACACTTTTTACGTGAAATGCGCAACTTTTTTGAAGATTATAAGAAATTAGAGAATAAATCAGTGGTAGTTGAAGAGTTTTTGGGTAGAGAAAAAGCCCTTGAAATCATCGAACAAGCTGTTGTAGATTATAAAAAATACATGGCGGATAAGTAAGTTGGTTGATACGCTTTACGTTTAGGAAACTTTAAAAGTTTGTTGTGCGAACTAAACTTAGGTAATTCAAACGTCTTAAAGTTACGTGTATTTATTAGTTCTTTGACATCACTG
>JAYTUR010000458.1:0-6690 GCA_043744475.1 Saprospiraceae bacterium
ATGGGGCAATATTACGGCAGGAACGGAGTTTATTCGCCGCAATTTAGATCAAAAAGCTTATGCTATTACTACGCCGTTGTTGACAAAAGCAGATGGAACAAAGTTTGGGAAATCGGAAAAAGGTAATATTTGGCTCGATCCAAAATTGACTTCGCCTTATAAGTTTTATCAATTTTGGATAAATGCTGATGACAGGGATTTGCCAAAGTTTTTGCGCTATTTTTCCTTGAAATCAAGAACAGAGATTGAAGGTTTGGAAGCGGAATATGCCGATAATCCACGCGAATTAAAGCGCATTTTAGCCGAGGAATTGACGATTCGGGTACATTCACAAGCCGATTATGAATCCGTTTTGAAGGTGAGCGACATCCTTTTTGGCAAATCTGATGCCGATATACTGAGGGGTATGTCAGCGGCAGAATTGGCGATGATTGCCGATGAAATTGATACGTTTACGGTTGCCAAAACGGATTTATCGGAAGGCATCAATATCACAGATTTATTGGCTGAAAAAACGACGATTTTGAAATCAAAAACAGAAGCCCGCAAAGCGATTCAGAACAACGCTATTTCTGTTAATAAAATTAAAATCTCAACGCATGAGTTTGTTGTCAACGACGCGCAATTGCTGAAAGACCGTTTCGTGATGGTTGAAAATGGTAAGAAAAATAAGTTTTTGTTGATAGTATTGTGACACGACGTTTAGTAAACTTTAAAAATTTACCAAACGTAACGCCGCAAGCCTTGATGGGTTTGTGGCGTTTTTTTATGTTATAGAGCAAATTCATTCATTTTTGTCCAAAAATCAGGTTTTCAGTTCAATTAACGGTTATTGATTTTTAGTTTAACTTTTTAGTTAAATTTAAAAATTAATAAAAAACACATACTGTTTTAAATACGCAAATTGATGATAGTTGTCTTTATTTCACAGTTTAACTATTGAGTTTAACTAAAAAGTTAAACTTAGAAATAGAAGAAAATAGGCTGCCTTTGAAACCAACTTCGGCAATAAATTAAGGGACAACATATCCATTAAACGGATAGTCGTCCCTTTGCTTTGAGTTAAATCGATCGTTGGGTAAGATTAAAAATGTTAAATCGGTAATTGGGTGATGCTTTAAATGTTTATGTGGAATGACCTACGGTGTTGACGCGTCGTGCGCACCATGTGATTATAAAAACAATTGTTGAAATCGGAAGTAGATTTTAAATCATGTAGGAAAAAGGAAGTAATTGATTAGAATATTAAGTTCATGGATTGTTTTGCAAAATACTAAACTAAAACGAGAGCCAAATTTTATTATTGTATTTATGTTTAAAAATTCTATTGTTCATATTTGATGTAGAAGTTTAGTAAAATGGTTGTTAATTGGCGGGGATATCCACGTATGCTCCCCGCCAATTTATTTACCTACAAAACTATTACAATTGGATTTTGCCGACTTCGGTTACTTTTCCAATCTCAACTTTAACATTATCAATAGTTTTTCCTGTACAGTTTGTACCTTCTGCAGCTATGGATACTTTATATGTGCCTGCTGCAAGCCCTTGAAGGACAAAACGATTTGTTGTTGAAGGATAAGTAGAGGTCAAAGTGTCAGTTCCATTGATAGCATAAACAATTGTTTTGCAAGTAGTTGTGCCAATTTCGCCTCGAATACTGCCATTATTGGCTTCGGTGATGAGACGAATTAGCGGTTTCATTTTGTATTCGCTTCCCTTTTTTACTTCTTTGACAGACTTTGAAGCATCAAAATCCATAAGAACTTTATAAGAAACACCTGCCAAAAGTTTTTTCTCGAATTTTAATTTCAACCCTGTTTTGTCACCGCTTGGTACAACGAGAGGTAAAAATTTACCATCTACTTTAATTGTGTTATTATCGCCAAGAATCAAACGAATTTCCGAAATATCACCCAACGGCAATTTGGTTGAGCCGAGAACAGTATCAACGCCGTTGTTCAATTTCAAGATATTGTAAATACCCTTATTGATACTCAATGGTTGCCAACCGCTACTGCTTGCCGTGTCTTTGTTGACGTGAACTTCTGCGCCTTGGACATCAATATTGACCTCTTCAAATACAGCTGGTCCATCGGTCAATCGCAATTCAAAAGTGGCTTGTGTGTTTGTGTCTTTTTTGCAAGATATGGTAATCAATACGAGACACGAGCAGAAAGCTAAAAGTAGTTTTTTCATAAAGAAATTTAATTTTAAAAAATTATTATATAAATTATTCACACATAACTATCTTGATAGCTTAAAAAGTATGCCAACAGGCTTGCTTTAACTCAATCATAACTTTTTAAACCTTTTTTTAAAAAATAACTGTCAAGTTGCCCCCCCTCAGTATCTTGCCAAAAAATTTAAGAATATGCACCTATCAGAAATCCTTTATCAACTCGGAGAAGACCGTGAAAACTACTTCAATGCGGTATCAACGCCCGTAATTCAAACGTCTAATTTTGCTTTTACGGACTTAAACGTTTTCCGTCAAAAACTTACCAATGAGTTGAGTGGACATCTTTATACAAGGGGTAATAATCCAACAGTTAAGATTTTGCGTCAAAAAATAGCAGCTTTGGAGTCCGCCGAAGATGCCCTTGTTTTTGCGAGTGGTGCGGCAGCGGTTTCAGCAGCCGTGATTGCCAATGTCAATGCAGGCGATCATATTGTATGTGTCAAGTCGCCATATTCATGGACAAATATGTTGTTAACCCGTTTTTTAACCCGTTTTGGTGTGACAACGACCTTTGTTGAGGGAACGGATGCGACCAATTTTGAAAAAGTCATTCAACCGAATACGAAAGTGATGTTTTTGGAAAGCCCTAATTCTCAGACGTTTGAACTGCAAGACTTGGCGGCATGTGCCGAAATTTGCAAGCGACATGGCATCATTTCCATCATTGACAATTCTTATAGTTCGCCGATTTTCCAGAGACCGATTGAGTTAGGTATTGACATTGTTGTGCATTCAGCGACAAAATATTTGAATGGACACTCTGATGTCGTGGCGGGTGTCATTTGTTCAACTTTACCGATGGTTCAAAAAATATTTGACAACGAGCAAATGTGTTTGGGCGCTATCATCAGCCCACACGATGCCAATCTCATTATCAGAGGTTTACGAACATTACCGTTGCGTATAACTCGGTCAGATGAAAGTGCCAAAAAGGTGATAGAATGGTTGAAAACGCACCCAAAAGTCAAAAAAATCTATTATCCTTTCTTGGAAGAGTCCCCTCAGTATGATTTGGCAAAAAAGCAGATGTCGGGCTGCGGTGGCTTGTTCTCAATAGAAACAACTGCCGAAACCCTTGAAGAAGCAGAAGCGTTTTTCTATCGCTTGAAACGTTTTGTATTTGCCGTGTCGTGGGGTGGACATGAATCTTTGGTTTTTCCTATTTGCTCATTATACGGTGTCGAAGGCAAGTCCAATCCGTCTTTGTCTTTCAATTTCTACCGTTTTTATATCGGTTTAGAAGAACCTGAATGGTTGATTGAGGATTTGAAACAAGCGTTTATGTAGTCAATTGGTCATTTGTCTTGAGGTCAATAGTCATTCGTTGCAATTTAATCACAAATGACTTGACTAATGACTAATTGACTAATGACTTAATGACTAAATTGTTAATTTTGCCCCATTATGAAAGTGTATTTTAGCCTTGAAGACTTACCCCTTTTAGAGAACACTGTTGTCACAATAGGTTCTTTTGATGGTGTTCACAGAGGACATCAGCGGATATTGGAACGTGTTAAACAATTATCGCAAAGTATTGACAGTCAATCAGTTGTCATTACTTTTCATCCTCATCCACGTCTTGTTGCTCAACCCAACGACAAGTCGGTTGTATTGCTCAATTCAATCGAGGAAAAGGTCGAGTTGTTGCAAAAATATGGTATTGACATCATCGTCGTTGTGCCGTTTACGAAGGCATTTTCGGAACAAACGCCAGAAGCTTATATAGAAAACCTGCTGTATCAAAAATTTAAGCCCACTTATATTGTTATTGGTTATGACCACCGTTTTGGCGCGAATCGAGTAGGGAATACTGCCCTTTTGCAGAAATTAGCACCCCAATTTGGCTATGAAGTCATTGAAATTGAAAAGCAGGTGATTGACGAAATTGCTGTTTCTTCTACAAAAATTAGGCAAAAAATAGAAAAAGGGAACATTCGGTCAGCGAATCGCTTGTTGGGACATTATTTTAGTTTCACAGGCGAAGTTGTCAAAGGGCAACAAATTGGTAAAGAAATTGGCTTTCCAACGGCGAATATTGCCGTTACGGAGAAAAATAAACTGCTGCCACCGCATGGTATTTACACCGTTTTTGTGCATTTGCCTGATGGAAAATTGCGCAAAGGTATGCTGTATCGCGGTGACCGACCCGTTTTGAAAGACCATGATAATGTGACGATTGAAGTTAATATTTTTGATTTTGATGAGGATATTTATGGTCAAACTGTGCGTGTTGATTTGGTTCAATTCTTACGTCCAGACCGCTATTTTGATAGCCTCGAATCTCTTGTTATTCAGTTGGCAGACGATGAACGGGCGAGCCGTGAAATATTGCAAGATATTGAAAATCAACTCATTCCACGTGTTGCCATCGTTATTTTAAATTGGAATACCCCTCAGTATTTAACTCAGTTTTTGCCCTCTGTTTGTGGTTCTCGATATGGTAATTTTGATGTCATTGTTGCAGACAATGGTTCAACTGACAACAGTGTTGAAGCGGTGCGTGAACTGAATTTGGAAGGGATTCCTGCTTTGATGGGCGTTGATCGTGTGCGTGTTGTTGAATTATCTGAAAATTATGGCTTTGCCCAAGGTTATAACGTAGCCTTGAAACATGACTTGTTGCACCCACGTTCGGAAGATGCACCAAAAGGCTATGATTATTATGTGTTGCTCAATTCCGATTGTCGGGTGTCGCAAGGTTGGATGACACCGATTATTGAAATGATGGATGCGGACAAAACGATTGCGGCGGCTCAACCTAAAATTTTGAGTTATAATAGAAAACGAAAATTTGAATACGCAGGTGCTGCGGGTGGTTGGATAGATGGGTTGGGTTATCCGTTCAGTCGCGGTCGGGTGTTTGACAATATCGAAAAAGACCGCAAACAATATGATGGCGAAGCAGAAATCTTTTGGGCTTCGGGCGCAGCTATGGTCGTCAGAGCCGATTTATGGCATCGTTTCGGTGGTTTTGATGCCGATTTCTGGGCGCACATGGAGGAAATTGATGTTTGTTGGCGTTTTAAAAGGGCGGGGTATAAAATCATGGCGCAACCTAATGGTGTTGTTAGGCATGTCGGCGGTGGCACAATGGATTATTTAAGCCCGCGCAAAACATATTTGAATTTTAGGAATAGTTTATATACTATTTTGAAAAATGAGTCCGCCACTAAATTATTGTGGTTGATTCCTGTTCGCTTGATTTTAGATGGCGTTGCAGGTGCAAAATTTTTGTTTGGTGGACAACCTAAACACTGTTGGTCTATATTGAAAGCCCATTTTAGTTTTTATGGCAACTTTTTTTACATGCTTAAAAAAAGAAAACAAGTAGCACAACTGATTGAAAAAGAACGCATTGCGCCTAACAATACGGTAGGCATACTGAGGGGGTCTATTGTTTGGCAGTTTTATATCTCCAAGAAAAAAACGTTTACTGAATTAGTGAATGGCAATGCCGAAAAAGGAAGTAACGTGGAAGATGAGGGGGATGAAAACTAAAAAAAGGATATTTAGATGCTGTTTGGGAAGCATTGGGACTATATGATTTTCTGCTCATTCTCCATTATGAATCTGAGAGCAATACCCAAGAGGCTTATAAGAATTGTGTGAATTATTGTATCCCAAATAAAATGCTTTGAAAAGCATTATCAGATGGCGATGCGTTTGTGGATATTGTTTTTTAAAAATATTTTACCACTTTAACGATGGCATTTCTATTTCATAGTCTATTGAACATTGTACCAAAATAATCCAATTCTCTGCGATTTTCAACAATCACATCCGTTCATTTTTTAATTACTATCATTTGACAAACCAAGATTTAATTTCGACAATAAAGTGATAAGTTTAACGATTGATTGATTGGATAAATGAGCGGTTTAAAAGTATCAAATTTAGTCTGACGTTTAACCTTTTTTTTATTTTGAGTCTAAAAGTACCCCCTCAGTATTTTATTGTTAATCAATTATTTATGCGTATTTCTTTTACTATTGTCTAAAAAAACGAATCGAATATCATGTCAGCCGACAAACAAATTTTCCAATCTAATTCGTCCCGCCGTTGGCGTTGGTTTCAGTGGTCAACGCGTATCTTTCTTTTCAGCTTATTGTTGGTTATTCCCATTATTTGGATAGCTTTGTCAAGAGACTACAAGCCCAACATGCCGCAGTTGACCAATGATGAATTTTCGTACAAAAAGCTCAATAAACCTGAGTCCCCTCGGGCTTTTACGGCTCTTGATAACAAAAAATACAAGGGGTTTAACAGCTTCATAGACGCTAAAAATGCGCTAAGTCCTTCGCAAAGGCTACCAAAAGCCCAAACAATTCGCGCGGGATTTTATGTCAATTGGGATGCCCAATCGTTGTTTTCACTCGAATCGAATATTGAGAAAATGAATATGGTCATTCCCGAATGGCTGAGCATTGACTCTAAAACGGATACATTGG
>JAYTUR010000459.1:0-1747 GCA_043744475.1 Saprospiraceae bacterium
GGTCAAGTGCGTTGGTTTTCAAAGTCAAGTGGTACGACTAACGATTAATCGAAATTTATTCCCGTTACAATCGAAAATTTAAAAACCTGCCACCTCAAAGGTACATGGGATTTAAGTGCATTGATTTTTCAAAATCGCCCTGAAACATCGGGATTTGCGGGAAAAATGCTTGTTATGGGCGGTAGTACAGAGCAATTTACACCCTTTCCGACCACTCAATTCGGCGATGTATCCGCTATTATGCTCAAACATTTACCCGCAATCGGCAGCTACATTTATGCGCCAAGTCTTGATATTGCTGTTATGCCAAATACAGAAGATAAAATTGAACGCATGGCTCATGCCCTTATTAAGGAAGATATGCGTAGTATCGGTGGTGTGCCGACATGGACAGTCGTGTTATTGCGGCGTGTTTTGGAGTTGACGGGCAAGCAAAATATACTTGAAGTATGGCCTAATTTAGAAACCTATGTCCATGGCGGCGTAAGTTTTACACCTTATAGAGAGACTTTTCAAGAACTGATACCTAAAAAAGACTTTGTTTATTGGGAAATTTATAATGCTTCGGAAGGCTTTTTTGCAACCCAATGCCAGTTGGGTGCAGACGACATGCTACTTTTATTGCAAAACGGCATCTATTTCGAGTTTTTGCCGGAAAGCGAATGGCAATCTGCTCAACCACATACCATACCCCTCAGTGAAGTTGAGGTTGGACGGCATTATGCGCCTGTCATTACGACAAATGCGGGTTTGTGGCGATATATTGTTGGCGATACCGTTATGTTTACATCTATAAATCCTTACAAAATCAAGGTGACTGGGCGAACAAAACAGTTTGTCAATGCTTTTGGGGAAGAGGTTATGGTCTCAAATACGGACAAAGCATTGGCAGAAACTTGTGCATTTGTGGGCGCACAAGTCAGTGAATACACCGTTGCACCCATTTATTTTGAAGGAAAAAGCAAAGGTGGGCATGAATGGCTTATTGAATTTGACCGCGAACCACCAGATTTAGAGACTTTTAACAACCTTTTAGATTCCAATCTTCAACGCATTAACTCTGATTACGAGGCCAAACGCTTCAAAAGTATGGCTATGGAACGGCTGCGGTTACGCCTCGTCCCGCGTGGCACGTTCCATAATTGGCTGAAAGCAAAAGGAAAGTATGGAGGCCAACATAAAGTGCCGCGCTTGTCTAATAATCGGCATTATGTGGAGGAAATATTGAGTTTTGTGGGTAGTCGGATGACTTAGAAATATTAAATCAAATTTTAAAAAATATAGCCTCATAGAATACATAGTTTTTTGATTTTTTTCTTCTAAAAAGCTATGAGGCTATGTATTTTGTATTAAACTATTCTATTTTAATACATTATTTATATAAAGTATAACTCATTGAAAAGTAATTTTTTATCAAAAAAAATACCCCCTCAGTATTTTTACAAAAAACTTAAACGACCTTCCCCAAAGCCCTATCCCGTAACCTTTGTAAAAACGGCGATGCAAAAATAAAAGACTGCAATTCTTCATTATTGCTTTCTAAAACTTCCGATTTATTGCCTTGCCATTCGAGTTCACCGAGGTGGATAAAGCAGATATTGTCGCCAATTTCCATCACCGAGTTCATATCATGGGTATTGATGACCGTTGTGATATTGTTTTCAATCGTAATAGAACGAATCAATTCATCAATCACCATCGAAGTTTTAGGGTCAAGCCCCGAGTTCGGTTCATCACAAAACAGATA
>JAYTUR010000460.1:0-6679 GCA_043744475.1 Saprospiraceae bacterium
ATAAAAAATCAGGGTTTTTACTACTTATGTGTAATAACAGTTTTTGTTGACAATCAAAATAATCATCAGATGTGTCGGGGCGGCTGATTTTCAAGATAAAACTTTCTCCATTTTCTGTTTTAACTTTATAGTTAAAATCTATTTCGCCGACCTGTTTTGTTGCTCTGCCAACGATGCCATAGTGTTCTAAACATAAGCTTTCTGCTTGTTCATTTGTAAACTGCATGTCTTGATAATGGGTTAGGTGCATTTTTAATTATGGTTTGATTTTAAATTTTATGTCTAAAGCAACGGTTAAATAACAAGTCGATTTGTTAAACACCACCTCGTTAAAAAAAGCGCAACCGTCATTGCGAATGTGCAATTAATTTTTGAACACTTTATTTTTAGATGGTTAATTCATCGAATGTCCAAAGAATCCGATATTTCATCACCAAGCTATTGTCTTACTCAAACACATCTTTAAGCCTTTTAACACTGCAAATAAACCAATTTATTTTGTCATTTTGACCGAAGTGAAAAATCAAAATATTCTTATTCTATGATTCCTTCACTTCATTCGAGATGACAAAATAAGTGACTAAATACGGCTGTTTCAACTGTTTTTTCTAACTTCACGTCTGTTTTTGAAATCATATAAATAATTGATAATCAATGAAAAATTATTTACTATTTGTTACAGTTGCACTTTTTATGGCTTGCCAAAACGAGAAAACAGGCAATAAAAACACGACACATTCTACGGTACTCACCACTATTTTTGAAAAATACTACGATGAACGTATGAGCCTCTACCCTTTTGAAGCGACGGCAAATGGTGTTTCTGAATACAATGACCAATTTCCGATTGACATCAGCGACGCCTACCGCGATACTTTGAAACAGTTTTATATGAAGTACAAAACCATGCTTCAAGCCGCCGACACCACTAATTTATCAAATAGTGACCGTACAAGTTTTGATATTTTGAATTGGGATATTGACCACGCTCTGGAAAGTTTTGCATTTCCCGATAACCTTATGCCCATCAATCAGTTTTGGGGAAAAACGTTGGATTTAGGACAATTTGGTTCAAGCGAAGGCTCTCAGCCTTTTAAAACGGCTGCTGATTACGATGCCTGGTTGCGCCGTATCAGTCATTTTCCAGCATGGGTAGATACAGCAGTTAGTAATATGCGTCGCGGTATTTCAACAGGTTGGATACTGCCTAAATCATTGATTGTTAAGATATTGCCACAATTAAAACCGATGGCTGAAACAGCCACAGCAGTACATCTTTTTTATCAACCTATCGTTAAATTAGCCACAAAAACAGCAATTTCTAATGCCGATAAAGCGCGTTTGACCCTTGAATATACAAAAATGGTAAATGAAAATGTAAAACCGACTTATAAGAAGTTGCTTGACTTTATGCAAAAGGAATATTTGCTCAAAGCACGTACCACTTCGGGGATTTCGGCTGTGCCAAATGGTGCGGCTTACTACTCCTTTCTCGCAAAATTTTGGACAACAACGGATATGACACCCGACCAAATTTTTGCATTGGGACAAAAAGAAGTGGCGCGCATTCGGGCAGAAATGGAAACGGTGAAGGAACAAGTCGGCTTTAAAGGCGATTTAAAGGCGTTTTTCAAGCACGTTAATGAGGGGGAGCCTAAACTGCGTCCTTTTACAAAATCCGAGGAAGTTTTGGCGAATTTTAATGCGATTTACGAAAAAATGAAGCCATCGCTTGAAAAACAGTTTGAATTAGTACCTAAAACAGGCTTTGAAGTGCGGCGTACAGAAGCATTTAGAGAAGCATCGGCCAGTGCTGAATACAATCAAGGCAATCCAGAGCAAAACCGTCCTGGCATATTTTATGTACCGATTCCTGATGTGACAAAATACAATATCTTTCAAGATGAAGCCCTTTTTCTCCACGAAGCAATTCCGGGGCATCACTACCAAATCATGTTGCAAGCCGAAGACACGAAGTTGCCGAAATTTCGCCGCTATTTGTGGTACGGGGCTTATGGCGAAGGTTGGGCGCTTTATACTGAGGGGTTGGGCAAAGAGTTGGGTTTATACACCGACCCTTATCCGTATTTTGGGCGATTGGGCAACGAAATGCACCGTGCAATTCGTCTTGTTGTAGATGTTGGTTTACACACCAAAGGTTGGACGCGCGAGCAAGCGATAAAATATGACCTCGACAATGAAGCCGATTCGGAAGCCAATATTATTGCCGAAATTGAGCGTTACATGGCGATTCCTGGACAAGCCTTGTCTTATAAAGTCGGTGAACAAAAGATTTTGCAATTGAAAAAAGAAGCAATGGATAAATTAGGTGCGAAGTTCGACATCCGCAAATTCCACAATGAAGTGCTGAACGATGGCTGTGTGCCTTTGGCTATTTTGGAGAAAAAGGTGGCACGGTTTATTGAAACAAGTAGCAAATAGTACATAGAATCTAAAAAAATCAACTCTTGTTCTCTTTTTCTTCGTGCAAAAAAAACAAAGAGTAATATCAAGTTGTTTGTTCACTAATAAATAAACTTTTTAATTATAAAGAATGGATTATCAAAATTTAACCGTCGAAAATGATAGTGGTATCATTACACTGACAATCAGTCGTGAAAAAGCAATGAATGCTTTGAATCAACGTACAATGACTGAACTGAAAAGCTTTTTTGAGAGCGATTACAAAGAGATTAAAGATTTAAAAGGCGTAGTCATCACAGGCTCTGGACCCAAAGCGTTTGTGGCAGGTGCAGACATTTCTGAATTTTTGAATTTGGGAGGCAAAGGCGAACAAATGGCGCAAAGTGGACAGGATATTTTCCAAAATATTGAGCGTTTTCACAAACCCGTTATTGCTGCAGTCAATGGTTTTGCACTCGGCGGCGGTTGCGAATTGGCTATGGCTTGTCATATCCGCATCGCTTCGCCTAATGCCAAGTTTGGTCAACCAGAAGTCAATCTCGGTATCATTCCCGGTTATGGTGGCACTCAGCGTTTGGTTCAACTTGTCGGAAAAGGCAGAGCTTTGGAACTGATGATGACGGCGGATATGATTGACGCTACTGAGGGGTATCGTATCGGCTTAGTCAATCATATCGTTGAAGAAGGTCAAACCGTTGCAAAAGCGAAGGAAATTATCGCAAAAATAGCGACAAAAGCCCCTTTCGCCATCACAAAAATCATCGAATCGGTCAATGCGTTTTTTGACCCAGGTGGTGATGCAGGCTTTTTTACGGAAGTTGTTGAATTTGGAAAATGTGCCAATTCAAACGATTTCAAAGAAGGCGCTTCGGCATTTGTGGAAAAACGGAAAGCAAATTTTAGTGGGAAGTAAGTCAAAAAGTCATCGGTCAGTAGTCATTTGTCATTAAGCAGTTGAGCAATTACAAATGACTACTGACCGATGACTTTTTAATTCAAAACAGGTAAAGCCAAATAACCCCGAAATTCTTTATCTTCGGCAAATTCCACGTTTTCGAAATCTGTCACTACATTATATAAGGTGTCGCGTTCAATCGGTTTACGACCGACGCGGCGAATCATATTCACCAAATCACGCGTCGAAAGAGCAGGGTTTTGTTCTTCTGAACCTGCCATTGAGTAAATTTTAGTGGTATCGTCAATCGTGCCGTCCAAATCATCAACGCCAAAAGACAAAGCAATTTGGGCAGTCGGACGACCAATCATGGGCCAATAAGCTTTAATGTGATCAAAATTGTCTAAGAAAATACGGCTAACAGCATAGTTTTTCAAATCCTCAACAGTTGTACTTTCTGTAATGTGCGACATTTCGTTGTCTTTATTTCTAAATTTCAAAGGAATAAACGTCTGAAAACCGCCCGTTTTGTCCTGCAATTTCCGCAATTCGTTGAGGTGATGCACCCGATGCTCGTATTTTTCAATATGACCATACAACATCGTCGCATTGGAGCGCATCCCTAAGTTGTGCCATACTTCGTGCATTTCGAGCCATTGTTCGCCTGTACATTTGTCGTGTGCAATGATTTTACGAATATCTTCATGAAAAATCTCTGCCCCGCCACCTGGCAAAGAATCGCAACCTGCTTCTTTAATCAAACGCATCCCCTCAGTATAACTCACTTTTGCTTTCTTAAAAATATAGTGATATTCAACAGGAGTCAAGGCTTTGACGTGCATTTCAGGGCGATGTGCCTTGATTTTTTTAAATAATTCAAGGTAAAACGGCAAATCATATTGCGGCAAAACACCGCCGACGATGTGCACTTCCGTCACTGGCTGACCATCGTACTTGTAGATGATGTTCATCATATCATCCATTGTATATTCCCAAGAGTCTTCGCCACGTTGCTTTATTAGGCGCGAATAAGAACAAAATTTACAAGTATAAATACACAAATTAGTCGGTTCGATGTGGAAATTGCGATTGAAAAAGGTGTCATCACCATGCTTTTTTTCTCTGATAAAATTGGCTAAAGCGCCCACAAAACTCAAATCCGCTTTTTCAAACAACGTCAAAGCATCCCCCTCAGTAATACGTTCGCCATTATACACTTTTTTCGCAATCGCTTGTAATTCAAGGCTTTGTGTTTTGTCATTTAAAATTATTTGAATATCTGCTCTATTTTTCATTCTCTTTTTTTAACGATTTAATTTTAAGTTGCAAAGTAAACACGTCAAAGCTGATTTCAGTTTAAATTCTACTAAAAATAAAGTATTCAAAAAACGACGGCGAGGTTCGCAACCTCGCCGTCGTTGTACAAATATTTACATTACAACCCATATTTATCCACCAAATAAACTAAAGAGGTCAACGCCGCAGCACCCAATTCCAATTCGCGCCGATTGACGTATTCAATTTTATCAAAAGCCGTATGGTGAAAATCAAGATAACGTTGCGAATCGGGACGCAAACCACCGAGTAGGAATTTTTGTGATTTCAAAGGACCGATATCTGCACCCGCACCACCTTTTGTCAATTCTAAACCATAAGGTTTCAACAAATCCTCCCAAGAGCTGACTTTTTTGAATTTTTCAACAAATACTGAGGGGTCGGCATCGAAGGAAATACCGCGTGGTGAAAAGCCACCTGAATCGGATTCGAGGGCTAAAATATGCCGTTCAGCTGTATTATCTCTCGCTATTTCAGCGTATTTTGTTCCACCACGCAAGCCGTTTTCTTCGTTCATAAACAAGACACAACGAATGGTTCGCTTAGGTTTATAACCCGACTTTTTCAAAATATCCAAAACGCCCATGCTTTGCATACAACCTGCGCCGTCATCATGTGCACCTTGTGCAGGGTCCCACGAATCGAGATGCCCACCAATGACAATGACTTCATCAGGGAATTCAGAACCTTTGATTTCACCAATCACATTGTGGCTTTCGACATCGGGCAGCATTTCACACGTATTACGCATAAAAACTTTCATAGTCGGTTGACTACTAAGGATTTTAGATAGTTTTTCTGCATCATTAGTCGAAATACAGATGGCAGGTATTTGAGGATATTTGTCATCATACTTCAATGCACCCGTATGAGGACGGTCATCTAATTCAGTCGAAAGAGAGCGAACAAGGACAGCTGCTGCGCCATACTTTGCCGCACGCGAAGCACCTGAACCACGCTGATCACCTGCACCTCCGTAAGCCTCGAAGGTTTGAATGCGGGTTCTATCCATTGGGCGATTGTAAAAAACAATTTTACCTTTCACTTTATCGCCTAATTTGTCCACTTCATCAAGGCTTTTGACCGCAATAACTTCGGCTTCAATACCTTTTTTTCCTGTTCCAATGGAGTTGCCTATGGACAAGGAACGTAAAGAGACCTTACCATTTGGGGTATTCATGACCACTTGTTCGGCTTCACCACGTACCCAATGCGGAACCATACAGGCTTGCAAACGGGTAGAAAAACCCGATGTATCCATCATTTGTTTGGTGTATTGAACGGCTTTGGCAGCACCGTCCGAGCCACTTAAACGGCTACCGATTTTTGTACACATGTCATAAAGCCAAGGATAAGTGCTTGTCGTTGTGAGCGCATTGTCATAAATTTTGCGGATAAAAAGAGCATCTTCATCACTGTTTTTAGTGGTATTTTGTCCATAAACAGAGGACATACTGAGGGGTGCAATTATGGAAAAAATGATTAAACCCATGAGCACATGAAAGCGATTTTGTTTCTTCATAAAGGTACTTAGTTTGATTTTTATACGATGTAGCATTAGATTTTAAAAAAAACATGATTTCTTATTTTCATGCAACTATGAATTTTAAATTCAGTATTAAATTTTGTTTATTAAATTATTAACAAAATAAAATTTTTATATTTTTAAATAATCAGATTTTAATATCATAAATAAATAATTTAATTTTTAAAAAACCTTTGTTTTAAGGCAGAAATCACTCCGAAATGCCAGATTAACAGTTGTGTTATTTTGAATTTACAAATAATAGCATCAACTTTGTGTGGTAGAAACACAAAGGATAGTTTACAATTTAAGGTTACTACAAAAATGGAGATACGTCTTCGATTAAAAACCAATAAATTATAATCCCATTTTAATTAGCATGATTTATCTAAAAATATAAATTTATAATTTGGTTTTATTTGGTTAGGGCTGGAGGTGGTGCAATGCGCTACCTCTTTTTTTTATTTTTTAAAGATTTGGTTCAACCATTTTCGCTCTTC
>JAYTUR010000461.1:0-1738 GCA_043744475.1 Saprospiraceae bacterium
TTCTTAATACATTAAACATTTTATTATTGATTTTTATTTTTATTGGATAATGACTATTGAATTGATAGTCAATTGATTATGATAATGGTGCGACGTTTAAGAAACTTTAAAAGTTTCCTAAACGTGTAAATCACTGACGCAAGTGGGTTGATAGATTGATATGTATTGGGATTTTCACTGTATGCCAAGAGACATTCAGTTACATCAGTTCAATCAATTAAATCTGTGATAGGAAAGGAACCTTAGGGCGGACAAACCGCTTACCGTTTTGGATAACGGGTTTTGATTCAGAGAAGATGATAGCGGCGGTCGGTTCAACCGTTTTGACAGCAGTATCAGCCGATTTACGAAGCGTTTCTTTTTGGTTTAAATAATAAACATGGCTCAATTTTTCACCCCACGCATATTGTTGTGAAGCTGCAACGACCACTTTTTTGGCAAACAACTCGCCACTCGTCTGCATCTCCGCAGCTTTGTGTGGATACAAGATGTAAAATCCCAAAAGGGCTATCAGATTGAGTTCTTTCATTTCGAAAATAAAAATTGAGCAAAAATACTGTCCCGCCTTACAGTATGGTGCGAAATGCACTAAAGCGATTTAGTTTGTAAACGCTGCGCAAAGGTAAAAAGTTTTTTTACCTTTAAATATAAAGTTGTGTTAAAGCTAAATCCGTGCCGAGAGAAAAAGCGTGACAAAATGGCAGTTATAAATTTTTAGATAAGATTTTCCTCATTTATAAACTCCAAACGCCCCCCCTCAGTATTTTTGCACAAAAAAAACTGAACTTATGCAAAATGTAGATAAAAAGGCACTTTCTGCCCGTTTTTTTCCAATCGTTATTGTCGTAATCTCTATATTATTGTTGCAATCCTGCGGCAAAAAAGACCTCCGAGACTATTATTTTCCACTCAAGCAGTTGAAAGCCGAAGCGAAGGTGTATGAATATAAAATCAATACACCCGATACGGCGTTCACCATTTATTGGTATTATCAAACCATTGTACAAGCCGATTCGGTTTATCTCGTCGGCAATTGTTACGATGCGGGTTTTCATCCGCTGGTGCTTGTACGAGAAGCGCAAGTGACAAACGGCATGAAGCTCAAAGAGTTGATATATTATGGTGTCAATACTGAGGGGTATGCTGTGCAGACTAAAGCAACGATTGAAGGTGGGGCGGTTTATCCTTTTCAAGTGACCGACGATAAAAGTGTTTTTGTGAATGTTGTGAAATATTCAGACCCAAAAGATTCGACAATATTGACAACATTGACCCGAAACAGACGTTTTTTACAAGATGCTTCTTTCGATTTCAAGGGAAAAAAGCTTGATGCCGTCGAATTTGAAATGAAAGAAGAACAAACAGAACAGAATAATAAAAGCGGTGGTTGGACGCATGTTTATCCAATTCAAGAGATTTACGCCAAAAATATAGGACTTGTTTATACAAAACGTTCGCTCGATAATAGTCGAAATTTTGAAACCCGATTGGTTGATATTTATACTATGAAAGATTTAGAAGCGAAGTTTGAACAACATCTGAATCAAACAAAAAAATAGACATGATTACTGGATTTTATAGATTTACATGATTTGTCGACATCTATTTTTATCAATAACTGATGTTACGCAAGGGGCAACATACTGACTGTTTCTCGCTTCGCTCGAAATGCGTGCTTTGAAGTTTTTTTTTAGACCGAAGTTAATTTTGAATCGTTTTACGATTCAAAATTAACTTC
>JAYTUR010000462.1:0-1738 GCA_043744475.1 Saprospiraceae bacterium
TCGGTGTATTGGTCAAGCTGTGTTTTCAACCGTTGCACTTCTTTAAACCGGTTGATGAATTCTACACGGGCAGCATCACCTTTGATGTTGTAAACTTCCTGCGGTTCAGCAACCATGTTTTTGGCTTCCATCCATTTTTCCATGGCAGCAACAGCTTTCTCGTAATGCTCAATCACTTTTGGCGCAGGGTCAACCAACCAAATTTCTTTTGCTCGTCCTGTATCTTCTCCACTAAATAAGGCAATGGCTCTGTCCACTTCAGCTTGCTGTTGCCTGAAATCCAAAATGTTTCCGTATGGCTTTATAGTTGCTTCTGTCCCTGTGGAATGCAATGTTCTATTGGTACGGCTAAATGCCTGAATCAGTCCGTGGAATTTCAGGTTTTTGTCTACATACAAAGTGTTCAGGTATTTAGAATCAAAACCTGTGAGCAACATATCCACCACAATTACCAAATCAATTTTGTTTTTATGCGGATAGTCGGCATTGCTAAACTTTTGAAATTTGATGCGTTGCTGCACATCCTGATAATACAGGTCAAACTCACTAATCGTGTGATTGCTTCCATATTGCTTATTATAATCGGCAATAATGGTTTGCAGCGCTTTCTTCTTTTTTTCAGGCTCAACTTTGTTGTCCTCTTTTTCTTGCTGTAAATCTTCCTGCAACTGCTGCACATCTTTGTTTCCTTCGGCTGGCGGAGAAAACACACAAGCAATGTTTAAAGGAATATAGTTTTCATTTTCCTTAATTTTTTCTGCCTGAAGTTCTTTAAACAGATGGTAATATGCAATTGCATCGTTGATTGAAGACGTTGCCAACAAAGCATTGAAGCGTTTGCTGTGTGTGGCTGCATTGTGTTTTTTAATGATGGAATTAGCAACTGCAAATTTGTGTATATCACTTCCTACATTAACGATACCATCCGGTTTGAAATAGTCGATATGAAAACGTAATACATTTTTATCATCAATAGCGTGGGTGATTGTGTAGGCGTGCAGTTGCTTTTGAAATATGTCTTTGGTGGTTACGTAGGAGCCAACTGTGCCGTCAACTTGTTTGTATGTAGCGTTGTCATCAAAAATGGGTGTGCCTGTAAAACCAAAGAGCTGTGCATTTGGAAAAAAATCTTTGATGGCTTTATGATTTTCGCCAAACTGTGAACGGTGGCACTCGTCAAAAATGAAAACAATTCGTTTGTTGCTTAATGACTGTAAGCGTTCTTTATAGTTGTTCTTATTGTTGGGGTCTAAAGCCAGTCCTAATTTTTGAATGGTGGTAACAATTACTTTGTTAGCATAGTCCTCTGAAAGCATTCGCCTTACCAAAGTTTCGGTGTTGGTGTTTTCTTCTACACAACCTTCCTGAAATTTATTGAACTCCTCACGGGTTTGTCGGTCAAGGTCTTTGCGGTCAACTACAAACAAACATTTTTCAATATCAGGATTGTCTTTGAGTAGTGTAGATGCTTTAAAAGAGGTAAGCGTTTTTCCGCTTCCTGTGGTATGCCAGATGTATCCGTTGCCCCTGTTTTGGTGAATGCAGTCAACAATTGCTTTTACAGCATAAATTTGATAAGGTCGCATCACCATAAGTTTCTGTTCGCTTGCTACCAAAACCATGTATTTGCTTATCATCTGGCTTAAGGTGCATTTGCTCAAAAACTTTTCGGAGAAGTCGTCTAAGTGTGTGATTTTTTTATTGTCCTCGCTTGCCAATTGATAAATCGGCAAAAACT
>JAYTUR010000463.1:0-6650 GCA_043744475.1 Saprospiraceae bacterium
TTCTTTTTTTCAAAAAAAATCAGCAACCAAATTATATACGGCTATTTTCATAAATTTCAATTGCACAATCAATTGAATGTCAATTAATTGAAGCAAAACGCAGAGTCTCGTCTTTTTTCAAAAAAACTTCAAACATTGATACGTTTTTTTTTAAAATAAGTTACAGAATAAAATTTTGTATTTTTTTGACTTATCAAACGATGAATTTTCATTCAAAAAGTTCAAAATACTGAGGGGGGAGCATTTTAAAATTTTGAAAAAAAAAGGGCAAAACGTCATAAACGTCTTACCCTTTTGAAAATATTTTTTTTTAAAAATTAAGCTCCTAAATAATGTTTTAAAAGCTTACTCTTTGAAGCAGAACGCAATTTATTGATGGCTTTGTCTTTAATTTGACGGACACGCTCACGCGTCAAGCCAAATTTGTCGCCGATGTCTTCCAAACTCATTGGATGTTCGACACCGATACCAAAATAAAGGCGAATAACGTCACTTTGACGGTCAGTTAGAGTGCCAAGTGAACGCTCAATCTCGCGGCTGAGTGATTCTCTGTATTCAAGATGCGTGTCAGTGCCAGGAGTTGTACTATTTTCAAGGACATCAAGGAGCGAGTTGTCTTCACCCTCTACGAAAGGCGCATCCATAGATACATGTCGTGCAGCAACACCAAGGGTCGTTTCAACTTCATCGGTCGTGATTTCGAGCATCAGAGCTAATTCGTCGGGCGTTGGTTCACGCTCGTACTCTTGCTCTAATTCAGAGAAAGCCTTATTGATTTTGTTAAGTGAACCAACTTTGTTCAATGGCAAACGAACAATACGCGATTGTTCAGCCAGAGCCTGTAAGATAGATTGACGAATCCACCAGACGGCATAAGAAATGAATTTGAAACCACGTGTTTCATCAAATCTTTGTGCGGCTTTAATCAAGCCCAAATTCCCCTCATTGATGAGGTCGGAAAGAGAAAGCCCTTGATTCTGATATTGTTTAGCAACGGAAACGACGAAGCGAAGATTAGCTTTGGTCAATTTTTCAAGAGCGATTTGGTCGCCTTGTTTGATGCGCTTTGCTAAATCTACTTCTTCTTCGGGTGTTAGGAGGTCCACTTTACCAATTTCCTGTAAGTATTTTTCGAGTGATTGACTCTCTCGATTGGTAATGGACTTTGTGATTTTGAGTTGTCTCATGCCTGAGAAAAGGATTTATTTTTATTATGCCAAAAAGAATGTTCGTTAATAGTTTGCTTGATTTCGTTGGTTTCTTAATGTTTAGCTAAAAATATCATGGATAAGCAAAGAAAATATGGGTTTTATGTTTATTTTTTACTACATCAATAGACTTTTTGTCAAAAGTGGTGCAAAGATACGCTTTTTTAGACACTTTGTCAACATAACCACATTTCAAAAGACTATAAAATGACAGATTCGTCACAAAATTTTATTTTGAAATACAGGAATAAATCAGGGCGTTTTCCAAATAAAAATTCTTTTTTACTATTTATAGAAAAAAATAAACCTTTTATTTGTGAGAATCATCGAATTTATTTTTATTTCGCCGATATTACTGAAATCAGGTATTTTTCGCCTAAAACTCCCGATTATATTATTTGAACCGACTTGAAAAAAGTCATTAACAATTACAATTATTATGGCTGTAAAAAGAGTGATGTTTAAGATGGAATTCATCTTTCGCGCTTCGCCGACCATTGTGTATCAATTTTTAACCACACCGGCTTGTCTTGTTCGTTGGTTTTGCGATGAAGTAGATATCAGCGGCAATGTTTATACTTTTTATTGGGATGGTGACGAGCAGGTTGCGACGCTCGTAGAAGATTGGGAAGATGAACTCCTTCGTTTTGAATGGGAAGATGCACCTTCGCCTAACGAATATCTCGAAATGAATATCTCCAAATCGGGTATTATAGAAGAAACTGTTCTGAATATTACAGATTTTTGCGATGCCAATGATGTCAAAAACTCTCAAATGCTTTGGGAATCACAAATTGCCCAAATGCGTGTTGCAACTGGGGGTTAGTCATCAGTCATTTCGTCATTGGTCATTCGTATAGTATCTCAATGACTAATGACGAAATGACTAGTAAATTGCAGCCCCGTATATCTGAGTTGTCTAATCTGCCCAAAACTTCAAATGTACCGTCCCTATAAACGCGACCTAAATCATCTGTTGCGATAAAGCTACACGTATCTAAATTGCCTAAATCTATCACATTTATCACACCTAATTGACCATTTTGGGTTGTTATACTGAGGGGGTCATTTATTTCCCGTGTCACAACACGCATCGTGGGTGTCGGCTCAAAAATGCCGTTTTGCTTTGAATATCCTTGTGAAAACAGCTCTGTCATGCCATATTCTGAATGAATATAGGGACAATTAAACCCTTTTTTCAAAACGTCGTGTAAGTCTGCACGTATCATTTCTTTCCGTCGTCCTTTCATGCCACCTGTTTCCATGACGATTAGATTTGGAAAATCTAAAGCATGTTGTTCTATAAAATCTAATAATGCGAAGGTAACACCTATTAATAATGTCGGCGTTTGTCTGTCACGACACCCCCTCAGTATTTCGGCTAATTCGGCGTGATTATGTAGAAAAAAACCACTTTCGGGATACTTTGACAGTTTAATAAATTCCTCAACCATCGTAATCAAAGATGAACCTGTCCTTTCTAAATAGGAAGGTAGCAAACCCAAAACGCAATAATCAGCTATTGAGTCGTATTGTTCTTCAAAACCAAGTATGGAAATATCCTTGTAAAAAGTCAAATCACGGAGGAAGTGTTGACTTGTCGTTGTACCCGTTGTGCCTGAACTTGTAAAAATGGTTTCAGAAGTTGCCCAATCGCCTGTTTTGATTTCTTGATTTTTAAAAAATTGAATAGGCAAAAAAGGTATATCGCTGATGGTCGAAACTTTTGAAAACTCTTTGCCCAATAGTGAACAATACTGACGGTAAAAGGCGTTATATTTGTATTGATAGTTGAAGACTTCAAGCATCAAAGCGTCAAATTCACTATTAGAAATCGTGTCGTTCTCTTTATGGGTCTTTAATGACCGTATTTTTTTTTGTAAAAGATCTCTCAAAACAATTCATTTAACATTCTGACAATGAAAATAAAAATATTACTTTATCTGTTTCTGGCAGCCGCTTTTGCGATGTGCATTCGCCCACCTGACTATCCCATTGAGCCTCAAATAGAATTCGTGGGGATGACAAAAACAACCATGCGACAAGGTTTCGGTTCTGAAGACTCCGTTTACTACACGCTCTCATTTACTGACGGGGATGGCGATTTAGGCGGCATAAGTGGGAAAGATAGCCTCAATGTCTTCATCACTGATAGACGCAGTAATAAACCCGTTGAGCAAACGTTTCGGATTCCATTCGTGCCAGAAGCCGGGGCTAAAAATGGCATCAGTGGTCAAATTCGCTTTTTGATGTTTACAACTTGTTGCCTTTCCCTCGAACCCTGTATTGCCACGCCTTTGCGTCCAACTGATACTTTGTCGTATGACATTTATATCAAAGACCGCGCAGGGCACAAAAGTAACGTGGTTCAAACAAAACCCATCATTTTGCTGTGCAAATGAAATCAATGGATAGTTGATAACGGATAATTATTATCCATTATCCACTATTCGTTAAATTAATGTGAGTTCGGAGATATTACTGGCTCTTTTTCGCTGCGCTCAAAAATAAGCTCAACCCAATAGATTTATTACTCGTACGCCTTTCGAGCGAGGCGAGAAACAGTGCGTGATTGTATCTCCGAACTCACGTTATATTAGTAGTTGACAAAAAATCGCTCAAAACTGCCATCGTCATAATAATCAATAACGGCATAAGCAGGTGGGAAATCTTGAAAAGGGCCGCGCCACCAACCACCGCAAACTGCGCCATTGCAATAATATGTAATACCTAAGTAATTGACTTCGTCTTGCAAATGCACATGACCGCTCAAACAAACACGAATATTTGGATGGTTTTTGAATAAATTTTTCAATTTAAAAAAATCGGTGTGCATTTGATTGTGCTTCGTAATAAGGTCGCCATTAGGTTCGTTGTGACCATAAAACAAAGCAGAACACATCGCGAGAATAGGGACGTGGCTGGTTATACAAATAAATTTATTCGGTGGACACGTTTTTAGTTCATTTTCAAGCCAAGCGTATTGTTCCATATCCACATAAGCCACATAACCGCCCTCCGGATGTGGCTGAACAGAATCCAAAATGATAAATTTCCAACCCGCCCGCTCAAAACTGTAATATCGTTTTGGCAATCCCAATTCTTCAATTACCCACTGTTTTCCATATTTTTTGTCTGTTTGTAAACCATTGTATTTGCTCATCCAGCCCCAAATATCGTGATTGCCGATGGTATGAACGACGGGCAAGGCGTTGTCAGATTTCAAAATATTTTTATACACCGCCCATTGCGCTCTGGTTTCTTCTTTCGTTTTGTCCAACGCATCCATAATGCTATCGCCGCCATTGAGGATAAAATCAGCTTTTGGATTGAGCGAATTGGCACTTCTGAGCGCACGCGCCATGCCTTCTTCAGCAATTTTATCGGGTTTTACGTGAATATCTGTTAGATGTGCAACACGCAGTACGCGTTTACGTGGTACAGGCGTAACCGTTCTGTTTGAATCAGTATGTTGGGAAGGCGTATTAGCAGATGCTATGGTTGTCGCCAAACCTGTTGTGGCAGCAGCCGTCAATAAAGAATGAGAAATGAAATCTCGACGTTTCATACTATGGGTCTTTGATATATATCTGAAAAAGTAGGTCGTAACGTTATAAAGAACGCTAAGAAAGTTAAAATAGTCCAAAATGGGACTGCAAAAATGAAAAGTCATTTTGGAATTAAGTTAAAACCATCAAAAAATGAGCCGTTTTGAGACCCCTCAGTATAAAATCAAAAAGGCTACTTCTTCCGAAGCAGCCTTTCACTATTTGAGAGTACCCCCTCAGTATTTTTTACCTAAATCGTTGATTATCAAGTGTATTAACCATGACAGTTTTTATACTTTTTACCTGAACCACAAGGGCAAGGGTCATTGCGACCTACTCGTGGTTCTGTATTGACAACCGTAACAGGGCGTTGTTGCTCACGTCCTGCGCCTGCGGCAGCTTCGCGAACAGCACGACGTTCAGCTTCCATGCGTTCTATGTCCTTATTATTGGTCATTTGATTACGCATACTGAATTTTGGTGCTGCGGGTGCTTGCTTGACCGTCGGTTCGTCTTGTTGAATGTCCAACATACCCTTTGACAAATAAGCGGTGACTTCACGATTGACTTTACCAATGAAGTCTTCAAAAAGGCTGTATGCTTCTACTTTATAAATAACCAACGGGTCTTTTTGCTCGAAACTCGCACCTTGAACAGAGTCCTTCAATTCGTCCATATTCCGCAAATGCTCCTTCCATTCATTGTCAACAATGGCTAATGAAATGGCTTTTTCGATGTCGCGCCAGATGGATTTACCTTTGGATTTTACCGCCGTTTCCAAGTCCGCCGCAATGCCTAAAGCACGCGCACGTCCATCGGAATACGGTACAGCAATCCGTTTGTAACGATGGCCTTCATTGGCAAAAATTTGTTGACATATAGGTAACAATACCTCAATTGTCTTTTCTGCTTTATGGCGATAATGGGCAAGGAATTGGTCGTGGAAATTCTCAATTAACTCTGGAACAGTCCCTTTTTTGAAGGTTTCTTCCGATATTTCAGGGTCGAAACCAAGGATTGCCCAACTTGTCCGCTTGAAAGTGGCATAATCCAATACTTTTGTTTCTTCGATAATCCCCTCAGTAAGTGATGTAAACATCGTGTTCAAATCCACATCTAAACGCTCACCGTTCAAGGCGTTATAACGTTTTTTATAAATGGCATCACGCTGAATATTCATAACGTCATCGTATTCCAACAAGCGTTTACGAATACCAAAGTTGTTCTCTTCGACCTTTGTTTGCGCCCGTTCAATAGATTTCGATACCATAGAGTGTTGAATCACTTCGCCCTCTTTATGCCCCATTCTATCCATCAAACCTGCAATTCGTTCAGATTGGAATAAACGCATCAATTCATCTTCCAAAGACACATAAAACTGCGATGAACCCGGGTCTCCTTGACGACCTGCACGACCCCGCAACTGACGGTCAACCCGTCTTGAGTCATGGCGTTCAGAGCCGATGATGGCGAGACCACCCGCTTCTTTCACACCTTTGCCGAGCTTAATGTCCGTACCACGACCTGCCATATTAGTTGCAATCGTTACAGCACCCGGTTGACCTGCATTTGTAACAATTTCTGCTTCATGTTGATGCTGTTTCGCATTCAAAACATTGTGCTTGATGCCCCGCATACTCAACATACGAGACAAAACTTCTGATTTTTCAACCGTTTTAGTACCCACCAAAACAGGTCGTCCCGCAGCTTGCAGCTTGACGATTTCATCCGCCATTGCATTGATTTTCTCGCGTTCCGTCTTGAAAACCAAATCCTCGTCATCCTTACGTGTAATCGGACGATTGGTCGGAATGACGACAACATCGAGTTTATAAATTTGCCAGAATTCATTCGCTTCCGTTTCGGCTGTACCTGTCATACCACAGAGTTTGTG
>JAYTUR010000464.1:0-1735 GCA_043744475.1 Saprospiraceae bacterium
CTTCAAGCCGCAACCGCCCTGCCACAAAATACGGTTCTGAAAACATCAACTACGCATTGGTCGCATGGTTTGGTCGTTCTAATAACACCGCGCCTTTGAAAAATTATTGGCAGCCAGGTTTGGAGAACGTGCAGCAGTTTTCATACAATTATACGTTCTTCGACAATCCTTATTTTACTTTGTATGAAAATCGTAATGGCTTTGGGCGCGACCGCGTATTTGGCAATTTGTCTGCCCGTTATGCGTTCACACCCGAATTATCATTGGCGATTCGCAGCGGTATGGATTACTCGAATGAAGACCGCACGTTCCGCCGTGCATTCAGCACAAATCGGTTCAAAACGGGTGCTTATGCCGAACAAAACGTCTTTTACAGGGAAGTTAATTCTGATTTTTTATTGAATTATGCAAAAAATATCAGCGATTTCAGCTTAGATATTTCAGCAGGGGGCAACCGAATGGATCAAAAAGCATCGTTTGAGCAAATTCAAGCCTCAACCTTAGCGCAACCGGGCGTTTATGCTTTGACGAATGCCGCTTCGCCTTTGGAATACTTTACAAATGTAGGTAATAAGCGCATCAACAGCGTTTATGGTATCGCTAAATTAGGCTTTCGGGACTTCCTTTATGTCGATATTACAGGCAGAAACGATTGGTCAAGTGCTTTGGCAACGGCAACGTCATCGGCAAATACATCGTTTTTCTACCCTTCAGTATCAGCGGGTTTTGTGGCATCAAATGTCCTAAAAATGCCTTCAAACATCTCATTTTTGAAACTAAGAGGCAGTGTTTCAAAGGTCGGCAACGATACAAAACCGTTCCAAACCAATGGGGCTTTTGTGGCGCGAACTGCCGTCAATGGTTTGCCGAGTTTCAGCGACCAAAACCAAATTCCGAACGCCAATTTGAAGCCTGAAAGCATCACAACGCTTGAACTTGGTACGGATATTCGCTTTTTTGATGACCGTTTGAAGTTTGACGTAACGTATTTCAATTCATTGAACGAGAACCAAATTATCTCTTTACCTATTTCGACGACTTCGGGTTATGGTCAACAAAACATCAATGGTGGAGCCGTCCGCAGCAAGGGTTGGGAAGTGATTGGCACGTATATTCCTATAAAAACGAAGGATTTTATGTGGCAAACCACAGCGAATTTTTCAACTTATACCAATATCGTTGAGTCGTTGCCGCAATCTGCAAACACAATTACGCTCGCTTACAATAGTATTTATGACAATTTGAACCAAACAATTTGGTATCAAGTGAACGTCGGCGGACGTTTGGGTGATATGTGGGGAACGGGTTATCAGCGGAATGAAAACGGTGATTTTATCGTCGGCAAGGATGGACGTTATATTGCCAATAATAATTTGAAAAAATTGGGCAATTACAACCCTGATTTCATGATTGGCTTGAATAACTCTTTCACTTATAAAAACGTCAATTTTTCTTTCCTTTTAGATTGGCGGCAAGGCGGCAAAGTGGTGTCGCGCACATTGGCTTTGGCAGGTGTGGCAGGTCAATTAAAAGAGACGGAATACCGCCCTGATGCAGGCATTGTTGCACAAGGCGTTGTCAACGTTGGTACAACCGATAAGCCTGTGTATCAACTTAATACAACGGCTATTCCTGCGGAATCATATTACCGCATGTACTACGATCGCAACCACGAAGAGAACAATACTTACGATGCGTCTTTCTTAAAAATCAGAGAAATTCAGATTGGTTATCA